>NZ_JBTYKD010000308.1:0-18260 GCF_054880495.1 Nostoc sp. | reverse complement strand
TACCTCACCCTCAATCCCTCTCCTTATAAAGGAGAGGGAAGCTAGATACAGGATGAAGTTTTGCATTTTGTTTAATTCTGGGACTTGAGTAATAGATAAAATAATTGTCCATTGCTGACTGTAACACCAGCGCGATCGCCTGCTAATTTCCCAGTACCTAAAAAATAATCTACCCTACCGGCACCTTTAATTGCACCTCCGGTATCTTGGTCAAGAACATAGCGACTAACGATGCGCTCCTCCATTTTTCCGGTAGGATTAACAAAGGGAATAGAAGTGCGAATCAAGGCTAAAGCACCCGGAGGCATGAGAGATTTATCTGTAGCAATAGAACGCTCTGCTGTTAGTGTTACCTTGATAGAACCTTGGGCTGGCTGACCGTGATTTTCTTGAAAAAAAACAAAGCTGCGATCGCGCGGAATATAAATATTTAATTCTTGGGGATGCTTTTGGAAATAGTCAAGAATAATTGGCAAAGTTATACCTTGTAGCGGTAATTTGCGATCATTCACTAATTCTCGCCCAATGCTTTTGTAATTATAAGCTGTATTACCCGCATAACCGATTGTTGTCTGAGTCCCATCGGGAAGCTGAAGTCTCGCCGAACCTTCAATTTGAGCTAGATATGGTTCGAGGCGATCGCTAAACCAAAACAATTCTAATCCTCGCAATTTCCCTTTTGCACCTTGTAAACCATCTGCTCCTTCTAATTCCAAGCGTGTAGGATGAGGCTTAGGCCAGGAGTTTAAATCAGCAGGTAAGCGATAAACAGGATAGCGATATTCGGCTGTCGGGACGCGACTGGCTGCGTAAAGTGGCTCATAATAGGCGGTGAATAAAACGGAACCTTTGGTGTCTTTACCGACTGACTGGTAAAGAACAAATTCCCGCTCAATGGCTTGATGTAATTCTGTTGGAGAATTAGTTTTTAATAGGAGTTCGCGGAATCTTTTCAAGCTTTTGAATACGCGATCGCGCGTAATCCCAGCCACCTGATAGTTTTGATAAGCAGACACAGCATTAGGTGTTTGCAGGTATTGGAGACTCTCAGCGATCGCACTCATTAGTGCCTTTTTTTCTGCTATTTGTCCATAAAGAACTTCATCCAAACAAGAGGTATCACCTTGACAACAAGTAACTGGTAGTCTCTGGATTAATGGTGCTTTTTGCTTTTGTGTAAATGCATCTTCATTTTCAGCAGTCAAAGAAACTGGTATATTCCACTTTTGCAAACGACATTCTGGCGGACTAAGTTCCTGATATGTCAAAGATTGCATTCGTACCAGCAAAATCGACAAAACCACAGGTAAGCTGATAGCGATAATTTTGCTAAACTTTCCTAACCCAGCAAGTGTCTTTTTCATCAAAATTAAAACTTTTTGAGATTATCCCACCTCGCTCAAAATCAAAAATCATTTAGGAATAAGAATTAAATAACATACAATTTATGTCCCTGGCTTACCTCACCCTCAATCCCTCTCCTTATAAAGGAGAGGGAAGCTAGATACAGAGTGAAGTTTTGCATTTTATTTAATCCACGTTCTTTAATTGTTTTACAACGCAAAAATTTTTCCCCACTCCCCACTCCCTATTCATTCATATTACGATAAGTGGCAACTGCTGAAGGCGATATCCGGTTCAAAAATCGGAATATCCAATATTTGAAAATCGTATCTAAAATCACCGGAAATGTAGCAATAAATAAGAAGATAAAATCTCGATTTGCTGGTAATCCCCAATGGCGCGATACACCTTCTAGTAGTACTTCCCAGCCATGAGGAGAGTGGAATCCTACAAATATATCAGTAAACAAAATGATGATAAATGCCTTGGCACTATCACTAAGCCCATAGACAATATTATCAACGAAATCTTTTAGCACAGCAATAGAAGATTTGCTGACTAATAAAAGGCAGATAAAAGCACCCACCGAGACAATATCGGCAAAAACATTTTTGATAGCATTAGAGCTTTCGTGACGAAATTCTTCAGCCAGCTCAATAGCCTTATTACTCATTTCACTTTCCATCCGCTCAGGTAACAGTGAAGGGGCTTTTGTAATGAGATTTTCAAACTTGAGCTTTTCTTCAAATCTTTCTAATTCTCCAAGGGCTTCCTCTTCCATTTCGGAATTTATAAATATCTGCATTTGCTCACTACCTCTAAACCGCTCAACAAGTGGACCTACTACGAAAGCTTTTGCTATCTGATGCGTCAAAAGTGGTACGATAATTAATAGTAAAATAAACCTGATAGATATTATTGTTCTTCTTTGAGTCTGACGGAAACTCTGAATTACCTCTTGTTCAGAATTAGGATCTAATTCAACTTGCAAACGAGTGATAGTACTTAAAATAGAACGGGGTAATACGCCTGTTGTATCAACTTTACGGTTTGGATTTGGTTTATTATCTGAGTCTTTAGTTGATAACTTGGGTGGTAACGGTGGAGTGTTGACAAGCAGCGATTTGTTATCAGATATAACTGAGTTAACTGGTAGATTTGGAGGTTTGACTATTAAAGATTTAGAAGTTATTTGATCAGAAATTGTTGTGTATTTGGATATAACTTGATCGATGAAGTTTAGCTTTTCCAAAACCAAAGAAAGACTGAGATGCTCTATACCTACTTTCTGAGCAGCTTTTTGATTTTCTTCATCTAAAAACCAACGGCTGGCTTTCAACTCTGTAAGCCGCATCCTCGCAGTTTTTAATAGTTTTTTTAGGTCTGACTCAAAATAATCCATGACGCTGTTACTGTACATGGCTGAGTCAATGTCTATTTTATTACCATTAAAATGCTTACCTTCTATTTCCTGAATCTTTAATGCTGCATTATAAGCCTCATCTAAAGAACGTTCGGGAGTCTGTAAGTACCATCGATAAGCAGCAAGTAAGAAAGAATAGATTTTTTGGCTAAAAACAGAGTTTTTCATTGCAGACAATCATCCAGCACTATTTGGTGATTATTAACCTTAAGTTAACGCACGAGGTATACTAGCAAATCTATAAGGAGAAAGTTTGTGGTTTCTCATTCGGTTTGGATTGTTGGCACTAGCCGCAGTGGTAAGACGGCTCGCTTGGTAGAGCAATTTTGTAATTGGGTAAAAGCTGAAAAGCAATATACTGAATCATTTTATACTAAAAAACCAGGACGTAAAAAAAGTGGTTACGTAGCGGAATTTTTAGATATTAAACAAACAGAGATGGGAGTTTTAGTCTTAGCTGCCAATGATGATAATCGTCGAGAGTTAGGAGATATAATTGTTACATCTACCTTGGGAAAATATCCGGTTCGTGCGAAGACGCCACTAGGTTTTTTTCAGGATGAAGTTATTTTATTTTGGCCGTTGCTAATTAACTCGTTGAACCTGAAGGCACAGTTTCCGGTAAGATTGCGCCCAGAAACGGAGCAAGAATTAGCAACCAAACTCTGGCGTCCCCAATTAGACGAAGAAATTTTACGTCTTGCGGGAGTGAATGAGTCTCGCTTGGTGCGTCGCATCCTAGACTTATTGCAATTAGCAGCTTACAGTGGTGTACCTTGCGAAGATATTGCCCAGATTTTGGCTAGGGGTTTGAAGGAAAATAATACAACTTTAGAGCCGGAATTTTTGGCATCTTTGCTCCTAGATTGGCGTAACTGGTGTTTAGAGAGAGGGTTACTAACTTATGGCATTATTACTGAACTTTATAGTCAATATTTATTGAGCGATCGCAATTACCAGCAGCATCTAACTAAACGTTATCAGGCGGTACTGGCGGATGATGTTGATGACTATCCTAGCGTAGCGCGTCTTTTGTTTGAGTTGCTATTAGATCAAGGTGCAGTCGGGGCATTTAGCTACAATCCCGATGGTGCAGTGCGATTGGGATTGGGAGCAGATCCCAACTATTTAGAAGGGTTAGCAGGGCGTTGTCGGGTAGAAATCTTGACAGGGCCGCCTCCTGAGTCCCTTGGTGAGCAACTCACTAAACAGATGGTGGAATTAGTTACAGAACCGATGCTGCTGTTGAGTTTACCAGAGATTGTACACTCAATTCAAACTACCTCCCGCGCCCAATTATTGCGACAAACAGCAGAGGTAATTGCTGATGCCATCCAATCAAAGCAAGTGGAAGCAGAACAAGTGGCGATTATTGCACCAGGTTTAGATGCCATCGCTCGTTATACTTTAGTGGAAATCCTCGTCAAGCAAAATATCCAGGTACAATCGCTTAATGATCAACGTCCCTTAGTTAGTTCACCGATCATCCGCGCATTGCTTACCATGCTGGCACTAGTTTATCCCGGCTTGGGACGCCTTGTAGATCGGGATGCCGTGGCAGAAATGCTGGTTGTATTGAGTAGGAAACAACAACTACCAGAAAACTCTACAGACGCGATTAATCGCGTCTCTACTGATATTGATCCGGTACGTGCTGGTTTGATTGCAGATTACTGCTTTTTACCCCATCCCGATCGCCCCAACTTGTTACCAATATCAGCCTTTGAGCGCTGGGATAGAATTGGCTATGCAGCGACCACAGCCTATAATCAGATATTACAGTGGTTAGAAGAGCAGCGATCGCAACAAGAATTGCGTTTAATTCCCAGTCCCATTTCCCTCTTAGACAGAGCAATTCAGCGCTTTTTGTGGAATGGTAGCAATCTCCCATACGAACAACTAGCAGCACTGCGAGAATTATTAGAAACCGCCCAACATTATTGGGAAATTGACACCAGATTACGACAAATTGCCCCAGTTGAGACAACGCCTCACGCAACTATTATCGAATTCATTCAATTACTGCGACGTGGTACAATCACCGCTAACCCTTATCCTGTGCGTCCCATTGGTGGAGTCAGAAAGGCTGTCACATTAGCAACTATATTTCAATATCGATCTAGTAGGCGATCGCACCGTTGGCATTTTTGGCTGGATGCTGGTTCGCCTCTATGGGCGAAAGGTGGTGCGGCGACTTTGTTCGGTGCGCCGTTTTTCCTGCGAGACAGGTTAGGCGAACCTTGGACAGCAGAAGATGAGAAATTAGCAGAAGAACAAAGACTGCAAAGGATTTTGGCAGATTTGCTGTCTCGTGTATCCGAGAGAATTTATTTGTGTCACAGCGATTTAGCCGTGAATGGACAAGAGCAACTAGGGCCGCTATTACCTTTAGTAAATGCCTGTGTGACGCATTCGGTTATATAAAACTTATGCAATATCAAACACCTCACCCCCAACCCCTCTCCTTAGTAAGGAGAGGGGAGATGAAGGACAGCTTTATTGGGGTGAGGTTAAGCTGTGCCTCATTCTTATTAAAAAACGCTATAGCATTTACTGAAATATCCGAGTAAATTTAAAATGATATTACTGAAATAGTAAAAGAGGTTGTTAAGTTAATGTCACTTGACTCGCTTAAGCAAGAAGCAACCAATCATAACACTTCACCACAAAGATTACGAGAATTAGCGGCAATTAATGATGAGCTAAGGAGATTAGTTGCTGCAAATCCTCTCGCCGATAGTAGTTTCTTAGGAGAACTTGCGATCCAAGCCAGAACTAACAAAGATGTGGAAATGCAAAGAGCGATCGCAAGCAATCCCAATATACCAACACGATGGTTAATCGGACTAGCATATCTGTTTCCTGAAGAATTCTTTAGCAATCCAGCTTATGATTTGTCAATTCTGCAAAATGACAACTTTGCTGACCGTTTTGAGAAGAAATTACTCTTGAAGCTTATTTGTGCATCTAATGCACCAACCTCTTTTCTAGAATTTGCTGCTGGCATTTGTGAGAATAATCTTAAAATTGTTATAGCTAGTCATCAGAATACTTCTAGGAAAAAACTATTGGAGTTATCTACATCTGGTAAGGATATTGTTGCAGAAGTTGCTCAGTTACGTCTTGATTGTCCCAATGATGACATAACTTTCTGGGATAAAGTGGCTTTAAATAAGAAATAAAATCTCATTCTTTTTATTCCTCATAGGCTGATGTTTAAATTGGTGCAATTGCCAGAAATATCCACAAATTTTCTAAAAGCGGCATCCCAGCTTGAAACATTTCCAGAAATTCTCAATATTATTGCTAATCATCCGAAAACACCTAAAGAAGTACTCGATAAGCTAGCAAAAAATAGCCTTAATTTTATTGGTGAAGCAGCAAAGCTACATATTAATTATGCTGGACAATTGTAAACTGGATGGCGCGAGCTAGCGGAAGAAAAAATCGATAGAATCCAACTACCTATTTTAAATAATGATGAAGAAGGAATTGATCTGCGATTGTGGTACGCAGGAGCAATTGATGAAAGCACTTTACCTTATTTAAATCAAAATTCAGTATACGAATATACAAGTACTTTATTAAAGATTGTTTGTTCTGCTGACACACCTCGACCGATTTTAGATAATCTTGAAAACCACCCCAGACTTTCTCAATTAATCACTGAATGTATTACCTCATTAAAACAACGAGAAACAATAGTTTTCGATTCACTTCCGCGAACCCTGGCAATAGAATATACTAAATTACCAAATTATTCTACCAATCAAATCAACCCTGTAATTACCAATTTAGACACTTTATTTACGAAGTTAAAAGATAGATATTGGTGCAAAAAAGTAAGATATATTCCCATATATAACCCAACGATTCACCTACGTTTACTTGACTTGATACAGAATTCTGGGGGTTCGAGAAACAGAAGATCCCGCCTACAAAATATGCTTATAGATTTTGACAGTGGTAGATATAAAGATCATAGTCCACTATTTATTAGATTTTCTAATTTAGAATACTATGGCGTAATTCTAGCGAACCAACTAAGAACTTCACCGGAAATCCTAGCAAAATTAGTGGAGCATCCAATCCAGGGAGTGAGAGTTTTGGTAGCTAGTCATCAGAATATTACTCAAAACTCTTTAGATAACTTAATTGACGATCGCAATCCAGAAGTTAGAGCAGCTGCTTTGGCGAATCCCAAGCTTGATTCGATGCTTAGAGAACAATTAGCAAGCTTGGAAAATCCAAATTTATCTTCACTAGATTTACGAGAACTAGCAAATAGTGAGCATACTGCTGTCAGAGCGAAAGTTGTTCGACATCCTAACGTTGATGCTTCAATTCTGGCAAAACTAGCTGACGATAAGTTAATTGTCAGATTAGCTATAGCTAAACATCCCAAAACTCCAGCCGAGATTCTAACTAGATTTACAGAGCATCCAGATCGAAGATTACCTTTAGCAGTTGCTCAAAACCCTGGTGCGCCGAAAGATTTACTAATTCAGTTAGCTACTCAACCCTGAGTCCGTGGGGGATTTCACTTTAATCCACTCAATTTAGCTGCTGTTAAAAGTTTACTGACTCAAGAACCAGAAGCGGCGATTCCTTTCTTGGATCGATGTCTAAAATTTCCTGATCGCCCATCATTTTCTCGCTTTTTGGTTCTGATGAATCCTCATATACCTAGTTCATTTCTGGCAAGATACTATAAATCTTGGTTTTGGCCAGAAAGATATGCGATCGCTCAAAACCCGAATACTCACCGCGACATTTGCCAACAACTAACGCAAGACCCTAATAGGATTGTTCGTGCTGCTGCACGGGATAATTTAAAGTAGTATTCGCTCTTACAAGTTGCATTATAGCAGAAGTAAGTTAACCTATTACGAATCAGCCTTTACTTAAAATAACGTATTCTCGTTTAGTCTTTTTCAAAAATCAAATAGGATTTTTATATAAGACTTATTAACCATTATTTAATGAGCTATTTAAAAAACAAAAATATTTGTTTGTATTGAGTAGTAATTGTCCCCTTTTTAACATTGAGGTTTGCAGTTGATCTTTGCAAATTTCGGGACTGTGGTTGAATTGGAACACGAGAACGAGAAGGTACTTTATCACGCCTTAAAAGCAAAGGAATACTGAAAAGTCCCAAAATAATTACTACTCCGGTCATTATCCAAACCATTAACCGATTTGGTCTATAATCTGCTCGTTCAATTTGCCAGAAAACTTCGTTGTATCGCCACGCAGCTAACGCAATAGTCGAAATTCCAAAAATTACCAAAGCAACACCCAAGTTTTCCGAGTTGGATAATTGATGTACGGGAGGATCTTGTTGAGTAATAGCAAGATTCAACTGGCGCAGAAATATACCAAATCGCGCGATCGCAAAACCAAAGCCAATCAATGCAATAGAAGTGCGTAGCCAAGCCAGAAAAGTACGCTCATTCGCTTGATGCTCCCTTTGACGGTCAATTTTCGGTATTTTATCCATGAGTATTTTTTGATGCCAAGTTCCTTTTGATGAATAGCATTAATTAGTGAAACAAACACTGAGACGCATCTATAAGAGTCAACATAGTTCAGCGAGGATTCTGAGAAAACCCCAAGCGATCGCTAGAATCTTTACAATAGTAAATAAGGTAAAGATGTATATCAGAGTCAAAATCAATGGCACTATTCGGATTTGGCAAAAAGGAAGTTATACCCACGCCTGACGAAGCTTTGTCAGGAAGGGCACAATCTATGTCAGTACCCGCTACTCATTATGTCAACAAAAATCCCTTAAAACCTCCTTATCCCGATGGATTAGAGAAGGCAATTTTTGGCTTGGGCTGTTTTTGGGGTGCAGAACGCAAATTCTGGCAACTTAAAGGAGTTTACACTACCGCAGTCGGTTATGCTGCTGGATTTACACCCAATCCCACTTATGAAGAAGTATGTAGTGGGCGAACCGGTCACAATGAAGTGGTGTTAGTTGTGTTTGATCCCAAAGTGATTAGTTATTCTGAACTGCTCAAAGTCTTCTGGGAAAGCCACAATCCCACCCAAGGAATGCGCCAAGGTAATGATGCTGGCACTCAATACCGTTCGGGAATTTATGTATATTCCGAAAGTCAAAAGCAGCTAGCAGAAGCATCGCGGGAAGCTTATCAGCAAGCTCTCAACGGTGCAGGTTATGGCAAGATTACCACAGAAATCTTGGATGCGCCTGAATTCTACTACGCAGAAGCTTATCATCAGCAATACTTGGCTAAAAATCCCAATGGCTATTGTGGTTTAGGAGGGACAAATGTTTCTTGTCCCGTGGGTGTAGTTGAATCGCAAGTTAGTAGTTAGAAATGGAGTTGCTAGGGTAGTCAACTTAACGTGAGTTCGACAAACCTCTCCCTGCCTTGAACTAAAGTTCAAGTCTGTCCCTCTCCGACTCGGAGAGGGACAGGTTTTGTGTAGGTGAACTAAGTATTTGCTCTAATATATAAGCATTTACAGGAAATGCTCAAGATTTGTTAGTTATGTTAAAGCATTTACAGCTTTTGCTTAAGCAATTGTTGTAAACGCTCAAGTAAAAGTTATAACGTTAAAGCATTTACAGCTTTGACTTAAGCAATTGTTGTAAATGCTCAAGTCAAAGTTAATAACGTTAAAGCATTTACAGCTTTTGCTTAAGTCAAAGCTGTAAATGCTCAAGTATTTGTAAAATTGCTTATATTTAGGACTTACGCATTGACAATAAATACCAAATATCTATCAGGTGAAAACCCACATCTTTCGTAGGGGTTTAGCATGCTAAACCCCTACAGCATCGTCTATTTACGATCAAAAGATAACTGGACTTACGCAAAAGTACACGCTGTAGGGGCAATTCATGAATTGCCCCTACCTGAAAATAAGGGTTTCGGTTATTGTTTGCGTAAGTCCTGGATAATTAAGAAAAGCCTGAAACAACCTATTTTTGTTAAGCCACATTACGATGAATTTGTACAGTGCGTAAGTCCTAATATTTTTGGATTGCAGCAATTGCATTAATATAGCGATGTCTACGATGGTTACTGAGCTTGCCGTACCCTTCGGGAAGCAAGCTACGCGCAGCGTCTCGTAGAGAAGTACGGGCTACGCCTACGCGTAAAGTACAGAAAGTATTGGGATGGTGCGTTATGTCCTTGGTTAACGCACCCTACAAGATTACGAATTACGAATTAAATGAGCTAGGTGCTTTAACACTTTGACAACAGTATGTAGGTCATCCCCACGATTCAGTGACAGTGTGTAAGATAATGCATATCTCGGTGTACCCTGTTTCGTCAACTTTATAAATCTAAATTCATTACCATTGGTGATAAACCCAAAAACAGGTTTTGCCGAAGTTGCATCTGCCAACATATAAGCCAATGCTTGGGGAATTGCTGGCACTAAAGAATATTCTGCTCGTTTTGCCTCAATAACCAGAACCCAAAATGGAGGATGCAACACCAAGATGTCAATACGTCCTCTGATAATCGTGCCTTCGTCTTCAGAAGAAATTCTGACCTCTTGTTCTGAGGCAATGTAGAAAGGCGGTTGATAAAAACCTGCTAGACGTAATAGTGGAGATAGCACCACCATTTTAACTACAGGTGACAAAATAGGATATTTCGATAGATGCAAATATTCTGCCTTGACTTCGTTGAGAGATTGCTTTTCTAAGTCACTCAACTCAGGTAAATCATCCTGCAACTCTGAAAAAAAATGTTCGTCGTTTGCAAGTTGTAGCCTTTTATTTAAACAGCAATCCTGTTATCGCGTTGACATTGAGATCTGACCGAATAGATTCATTCTGGTTCACCCTTATGCATGAGTTAGCGCATATTGTTTTAGGACATCAAGGAGCTTATTTAGACAAATTGGATGCGTTAGAAGAGAATGATGAGGAAAGGGAAGCTAATGAAAAAGCCTCTGACTGGTTAATAAACTTTCAGACATTAAATGAATTTATTATCAGTAGTAAAAAAGTCTTTTCTCGTAAAGCAATTGAAGAATTTGCTCAAAATCAAAATAGACATCCAGGCATAATTATTGGTCGCTTACATTATGACAAATTAGTTCCCCATAAAAATTTGAGGACATTACTGGTTAGAGTTAGCACCATTTTAGGCCATTCTACAGATAATTTTTGCGATAGTAAGCTTGATATTCCGCAGACAGCAGAGGCTCCCACCAATCACGATGATTGAGATACCATTCAATAGTTAAACGTAAACCCTCACCAATTGTTACTGAAGGCGTCCAACCAAGCTGAGTTTTAATTTTGTTCGCATTAATTGCATATCTTTGATCATGTCCCTGTCTATCCTTGACAAAAGTAATCAATTGCTTTGCCGGATGTACTGGTAAATCAGGTGCTAATTCATCCATCATCTGACACAAAAGTTGCACGAGGTTAATATTTTCGACCTCATTATTGCCACCAATATTGTATGTTTCTCCTGCTTTACCATGATTGATTACTACATCTAAAGCACGACAATGATCGCCCACATAAAGCCAATCGCGCACATTTTTACCATCGCCATAAATAGGTAATGGTTTGCCTATCAAAGTGTTTATACACATCAGGGGAATTAGCTTTTCGGGAAACTGATAAGGTCCATAATTATTAGAGCAATTTGTGATAATGGTTGGAAGTTTATAAGTATGATAATAAGCACGCACTAAATGGTCACTGCCCGCTTTTGAAGCTGAATAGGGACTATTGGGAGCGTAGGGTGTAGTTTCAGAAAAAGCTGGATCATCTGCGTCAAGACTACCGTAGACTTCATCTGTAGAAACGTGCAGAAAACGATAGTCAGATGGCTGTGCTTTTGTCTCCCAATGTTGCCGAAAAGCTTCTAGTAGGGTGAAAGTTCCTACCACATTAGTTTGCACAAAAGCAGCAGGACCTAGAATTGAACGATCAACATGAGATTCGGCAGCAAAATGGGCGATCGCATCAATATTTTCACTTGCTAATAACTGATCTATAATGGTGTGATCGCAAATATCCCCCTGCACAAACCGAAAATTTTCTCTTCCCTCAAAGGGCGCCAAATTCAGACGATTCCCCGCGTAAGTCAGAGCATCCAACACCACCACCCGATCATCGGGATAAACCTGGCACCAATGATGCACAAAATTCGCCCCAATAAACCCCGCACCCCCCGTAACTAATAACCGCCGACTCATTCCAATTTCCTCTCTTCTCTCTGTGTTCTCAGCGCCTCTGCGGTTCGTTTATGGAATTTTCCAGAAATAAATTACTACTACTTGTAGGGTGGGCAGCGTTCGACTGAGCGCTCACGCCGAAGTCTTACTCGCCTTTGGTTACTGGGCGGGCAAGATGCCCACCCCACAATAAATAATTGAATATTTTTTTATTTGGAAGTCTCTATTTCAAGTGAAAGTATTTCTTCCTCAGCTTACCGTATATCCTCTGTGCAAATAACTTTAACATACGTATTCTTGTCAAACTCTTAATATTAGAAGGTCGCTGAATTTTGTGGTCAAAAAACTCATTTAACTCATCCAGAATAACTTGGAAACGCTTAATAATATTTTCACTTCGATACTCAGCCAAAAACTCTTCAGACAAGTTAAACGGTACTGAAGAATCAAGTACCATCATAACACGTTGGACATCATATTCTTGTGAATAGCCAGCAATTTTATAGCAATTAAATCCCGGATCTAAGTAATCAGCCAGTCCCCCGTTGACACTAGAAAATACTTGACAGCCACAGGCAAGAGCTTCCATTGGTTGGAGACCAAAACCTTCACTAACACCCTGTTGTGCCCAATACTCAGCTGAATCATAGAGATAAACTTTAGCTCGGTTGAATAGTCCAGGTAAATCCTCTATGTATGAGTCAACAACCAATACTTTACAACGTTTTTGCAACGCTGGAATTAATTCTTTAATTAAATACTCAGAAGATTTTCGAGCCTGAACTAAAACATCAATATCCCGTTGCAGACCCAAATTTTGAAACTGATTAGAAATTTGATTTGGCAAATAATAAATCATAGAATTGGGTGATTTTTCTCCCCAATATCCCATTGTATAGCGGCTGACAGTGATGATCGGAATACTTGCAGTTAGCCGAAATGGATAACCTGCACTATGTGCATGGTAAACGACATTGTATTGCTTAAGTTTAGCCACGAGTTGAGCTATATCAAATCCCCAACTGATCACAAAAATTACATCACTTAAATTTTTCTCTTTTAGCAAATCATCAATAAAAAGCTTACCTTTTTCTCGTTGACGGTAAGTTACAACATCAGCACTACAGAACTGCTGAACCAGATTAAGCGCTTTTAACTCAGCCCAAAGTCCACCACAGGCAAATTTGCCATCTGTACCGGGGAGTAAGAAGTAAAGTTTTCTCATAATTTTTTTAGGGGAGTGGGGAGTAGGGAGTGGCGGAAAATGAGGGAGCAGGGGGAGATGGGGGAGCAATATCTTTTTCATCTCGCTAATCTCCCTCGTCCTCCTCATCCCTACTCTTGCCAGTCCACTTTAACAAAATGTGCCTCACGCCCCCAAGGGTCGCGTGTACGGGTAATATTTTTAATTGCTAGGTTAAAAGGAATGGCAGTTGTTAAGTAACGCTGTGCCATAGAACCTAAATCAGGTGCGAGTTCAGCAGCTGTCGTTGCTGCTAACCCCAAACCTATAAGTTGCTCGATTGGTCGAAATGGTAGCAACAGATGCACACCCACAGCTAATCCAGCTGTTAAGAGCATTGCTACTGATAAATTTGTGCCGCAACGCGGATGTACAGCCAAATCCCATTCTCCAGTGGTGAGGCGATATCGAGCAAGTGTAACCGCACGCCGCAAATTACTAATATTCACCTCACCATAGAGGTAGAATCCCTGCTCAGTAGACAAACCCCCTAATAGTTCATTATCTAATTGAACGTTAGTGGGTTTTCCTGTGGCAGCATAGGCACTTTTTGATTCGCTAAGAACCCAAACAGTAGCATGTTCTAAAGCGTGAACTTGCCGAAGCATCAAAATTTCTTTCAACCCTGGAATAAACGATAGCTGTCTGAGTAAGTCAGCATCTTGTGTGGGTTGCGGAAAGTCTGAAAATCGGTCTTCAAGACTCGGAATTTTCTCAGATACAGGTGTCTTAAAATCAAACTTAAAAAATTCAAAGGGAGACGAGCCACCCTGAAAACAAGCAGAAGTATTCATTGGAACTCCGCTCTCCAAGCCGATGGAGCAACATAGATTTCTTTCAAATGTAACGCTTGCACCACTCAATTGTTGCTAATTTTTGTGGATGATTGTTGAATTTGGGCATTGGGCACTTGTACTGAGCGTTCGCGTAGCGTCTCGTAGAGAAGCCGTTGGCGCAGCCTCTCGTAGAGAAGTATTGGGCATTGGGCATTGGTTATTAATTATTCTCCTCTGCTCCCCCTGCTCCCCCTGCTCCCTCTTAAAAGTCCCCAGTCCCTAATGCCCTGCCCAAACCCTTAATTTTTCCTTGCTGATGCGTAAGTCCTACATCTGTTCTGCTGAATTTGGAAAGGAATTCTGATCTTTATAGTTTCCGAGTCCGAGGGTCAGCTGGCTCTACTAACATAAACTCCGGCTGAGTGAAGGACTCGGAACTTTTGGTAGAGTGTTCACACTGAAAACTTAGGCGTGAGGAGGGGAAGAATCAGTAAACCTCATTCATTGGCTCTTTACTATACCAGACCAGAGCAATTACGTTGCTACTAGTAAATTGTTTATTCGATCTGGTTAGGAAGAAGACAGCAATTGACATCATTCAAACAAACTTTGCCCCACTGTAAAGCCCAGCGGACAAGAGCTACTCGATTTTCTGTCTCGGTTTTGGTGAGAATATTACTGATATGGTTATCAACTGTACGCTTGCTAATCTCCAGTTTTCCTGCAATCTCTTGGTTAGTTAAGCCAGTGGCCACTAAGTCGATAATTTGCAGTTCTCTGTCTGATAGACTAACGGGGGTCTCAGACTTGCCACCAGCCATGACTATTCCTATCCTCTGTTGGTATATGTACTTAATCGCTCTTTCTAATTCTAGAGGATTCTTTTGTTGGTAGGGGTTTCAAGTGTTAACAGTAATACTATTGTGAATATTTTCTTTGGATTTAAAGTTTGCATAAATCTAAATTCTAAAATATTTCAGCATTAAATAATACATTCATTTCTTAAGAATTTAGTTTATTCACTGAGATAATGTTGAAAAGTATTAGAAGCATATACATATTATAGGAGTAGTTAAAATTGCTATTTAATTCTATGAAGGACTGGCGACAGATTAGCAAAAATTATTGTAGATTTTATACTGTAAATTCCTAATCCCAAATCGAAATCTAAAATTGAAAATGAGATGAGCAATCCCCGTGTTTTGTGCCTTGGTGAAATTTTGTTTGATTGTTTAGCCGATCAATTGGGGCTAAAGCTGGAAGAAGTGAAATCTTGGACTCCCTACCCAGGAGGGGCACCAGCTAACGTAGCCTGTGCTTTAGTCAAGCTGGGGACATCAGCCGGCTTTATCGGAGCGGTTGGCGAAGATGAACCAGGGAATGCACTGGTGAAGCTCTTACAAGATGTAGGTGTAGAGACGACGGGGGTACAACGCCATTCCACAGCACCAACGCGACAAGTTTATGTTACACGGGATCTGGCTGGCGATCGCACCTTTGCCGGATTTGGTCAGTATGATAGCTCAGAATTTGCCGATACTCACCTCCAAGCTAAACAATTGTCAGATTCGCTGTTTCAAGAGGCAGATTTTCTGGTTTTGGGTACTTTGGAATTAGCCTATTCTGAAAGTGAAGAGGCAATTCACCGCGCTCTAGAGTTAGCTGAACATTACGATTTGAAAATTGTGCTGGATGTCAACTGGCGTCCTGTATTTTGGGATGAGCCAAACATCGCTCATCAAAAAATTCCAGAATTATTTAAGCGAGTCGATTTCCTGAAACTCTCTAAAGAAGAAGCGGAATGGCTATTTGAAACCGCAGATGCCGGAGCCATCACTTACCGTCTGGCTTCAATTGAAGGAGTATTAGTAACTGATGGGGAAAACGGTTGCACCTACTGTCTGGGTGAGAACGAAGGCAAATTACCTGCATTTCCCATCCCTGTAGTTGATACAACTGGTGCAGGGGATAGCTTTTTGGCAGGATTCATCCACCAACTGAGTCAGCATGGCATCCACAGCTTGCGGGATGCAGAAACAGCAAAACGCATTGTCACTTATGCCAGTGCTGTTGGGGCGCTGACTACCATTAAAGCAGGTGCGATCGCTTCTCAACCTACTGCTGCTGAAGTTGAAGCTTTTCTAGCTGCACATCAACTCTAGGAACTAGCATAAGCCTCTGGGATATCAGCCACCAAAAACTGATATCCCAACTAGAAAATGGATGTGGTAATAAACTATTTTCATCTGGTTCTGAACAGGGGAAAACTTCAAATCAAAAAGCTTTAACGTATCTCCAAGCTTAGTTTAGCGTTAGCGTTTGAAAATGATGTCGTACAGTGACAGCAAAATCTCCACCACAATCAGAATCACCACATACCACTCTACTCGTTCACTACTGCTATGCTGCATAAACTCCAGCACCGTTTGTGCGGTTCGGGAAATTAGCTCTAGTTTGCGTTCCAGAGCGTTGTGACGCTCACGAATTTCGTATTCATCCTCCAAACGCAGATATAAGTTTTCTAGCTGTGGGGACTCCCAAAGCAACTCCGGCTTATCGATAATTTCTACTCGACCCACAATCTTATGTTGAACTAACAGGGTAGTCCCAAGTTGACGCAGTAATTCCCGACTCTGGCGTCTACTCCTGTTTTTTCGCTGGAGACTAGCTGCAAACGGTTCAATTTGATCAAATACAGTCTCTAAGCTAGTTTCATAATGAGACAGCACAACACTCTTAGCGAGAATATCAGCCACTATCTGCAAGCGTTCTACACTAAATTCATGCAGCAAAATTTTTCCTTCCTTGACTCGCTCACTCTCCGCAACGTTGAGATAAACTTCCACCTCTTCTGTTTCCGGGTCGGCAAAAGAGTCACTAACTTGAGAGGATAGTTTGGTCAAGAAGGCTACCTTTTCCACAGGCTCAAAGTTAAACAGGACAACTGCACCATAGCCCAGCAGTACCGCACAGCTGTGTTCACCTCCTGTAACCATTACTGGCCTAGCCGCCAAGCAAACGTAATTCTCCAATGTTTGTAGGTTAATCTTCTTACCAAGGAATAGGGCCTGCGCTCTAAAGCTATCTCTGTCATTAAAAAGGAGTTTTTGCATTGTCGCCCTATACTATATTTTGCCTGTTAATCTCTGGGGGTAGCGATCGCGTTTTTGCCCAAGAAAATATTATAAACAGTTAGGATTACGAGATAGAATTCTGAAATTATCGTTAATGGTGGCAGTATTAAGTACATAGGCATGATAAAACCGATATATGTTTAGTTTTGTAAAAACGGTGAAAAAACGTATTTGTCAGGTATGTGTTCAATTTAAATTTCGTTATATACTTGTCAATTTTCCCGCCCACCTACTTAACGTTGATGATCCTATTAAGTACTTCGGTGCAAAAGAGAATCAAGATTTAGGAGTCGTCAAAGCCCAGCGATCGCCAGTCTCTAAGCTAGATTTATCCCCTTTTCCTGCACCCTATTGACAAAAGTGCAATTAGGTTAATCTCTCACGGATGCCCACTGATTGATTCTGAATTCTGCATTCTTCTTCTATTAGCATTTGAGTAGCAGAAATCAAAAATCAGGACAGTAGTACTTTCGTGTGGTTAGCCTTAGCTCGTTGCCACAGAGTATCAACAGTCACAAACTCATAGCCTTGTTGTAGCAGTTGCGGAATCAGAATTTGAATTGTGGCAGCAACATCTTCTCCACCGCAAGCACCATCATGCAAAACAATCAGCGAACCATTTTTGACTTGCTGCATAACTCGCTCTACTACGGTGGTGACGCCTGGCCGCACCCAGTCTTCTGGTACAACACTCCACATAACTGGGCGGTAATTCCACTGAAATAATAATTTTAAAGTCGCAGGTGTAAATAAACCATTGGGGGGGCGGACATCTCGCAGTTGTTCAGGTTGCAGGTTGCAGGCGTTGTAGATGGCAGCTTGGGTTTTTTCTAAACTGTCCTTCAGGTCATTTGGGGAAAGCATCGGAAAAGAGCGATGATCGTAGCCATGCAATCCGATCCAGTGGCCGCGATCGCTCACGGCTTTGGCAATGCTTGGTGAACGGTTGACGCAAACACCCAACCAAAAAAAACTAGCTGTGATATTGTAACAGTCTAATACAGCCAAGACTTCGGGTGTGTATTGAGCATGGGGACCATCATCAAATGTGAGGGCGATCGCTTTAGAATGGCGATTTCCAGCCCAAAGGCAGTTGGGAAAACTCGGCTGGAGAATGCGGTATAAAATGGGGAACAGGGGAGCTAGCTGCATTT
>NZ_JBTYKD010000307.1:0-9508 GCF_054880495.1 Nostoc sp. | reverse complement strand
AATCCTGGCTGAAGGGTAATTATAGTTGCAAATAATCCTGGTTTGAAAATGTCTTGATTGCAGGTTTGAGCGATTAGTATTGCAGGTCGTTACAGTTAGGGAAGAAATTCGTAGCAATTGGTTAATTTCTAAACTTTGGTCAGGGTTAAGGCTCCATAAGGAAGCATATAGCGCCCAACTAGATTACGAATTCCACCAATGGACGGAGAATAGACGGGTAAGAGAAGCGCAGTTGTCAAAAATGACACCGCAAGAGTTAGCCATCTTTCAGGAACAAGTGAGATTAAGGGCAGAGGCAGAGGCACGGGTGCAACTGCAACAGGTAACGGGGCAGCCAGCCGCAGCATTACCAGGGCAATCAATGCAGGATATCGCCAGGGGTGACGATAAAGTAACTGGCTCTGAACAGCAGACATTACAACAGAATACTGCCCATAGCCTTGACCCATCAGAAGCTCTTGCCCTAAATACTTTGCAAGCCCTAGCCAGAGCCGATAGTTCCACTGCTTTAGTCGCCGCACCAGGAAGCGGTAAATCAGTAACGCTCAATTACTTAATTCAGAAAATCTTGGCGGATTCACCTAATGCTGATATCTGGGTAATTAGTGCTAAGAATGATAGTTTTTGCGGTTTACGAGAGAAAGAAAGGGTAATTGTCTTTGATCAGGAAAACCCAGACCTAGCCAAAGAGGTAATTGACAACTTTTACACCGACTACAAACAGCGTAAACAGCTACCAGAATCACAGCGCGAATCCTTACCGCCATTGATTCTAATTCTCGATGATTGGTTAGTCATTGCTGACCAATTAAGCAAGCTTTACTCTGATTGGAATTACGGAGGTAAATTACTTGATGTTTTACTGATTGGTAGAGAGTTTAATACTAAGTTTATTGCCTCCCTACAGTCTTTTAATTTGGCGGCTTTGGGTATTGAAAAGATGGATGCTCAAACTCGTCTCTGTCTCAATTTATTGCTGTTAGGTAACAGGTATATCAAGAATGGAAGGGAACAAGAATCTTATGGGGTACTGGAATTGATTTTAAATAGAGGTGACATTATTCCAGGTAAGCAAGAGCGGGAGCAAATCAAATCTAAATACTTGGATATTAAAGCAGTCTCTTATCAAAACTTGCGTCCAGTTATGATTGCTTCCGTTGGGGGTTTTGTTGTGGCATTAATGCCCCTTTTATCTAATCAAGTCAAGCCAATTGCTTCGGAGCAGGAATATCTAGATAGAGTATTTGACCTGGAATTTAATTTAAATGCTGCTCAGAATGTACATCCAAAGCCATTATCTGAGGTGGCTAACAAGATTTATGAATACTTCCATAATGTGAAGTCTAAAACGCCAAAAACATTACGTGATTTTAAGAAAGCTGACAGGTTATCTGGTTATTCCGAGTCAGAATTAATTGATGGGTTAGCTGAATTAGTTGAGAGGGATAAGATAAATTATGACGGCAATGATAGCTATTCCCTGCCTGATTGGTGAAAGTCCTGCCGTGATGCCGTAGTGAGCAGGAGCTATGTAAAACTGGCTTTTATCCATGTCTACGGCATACGGCAGCAATCACGGCAATCCATCCCCTGTATAGGTCGTAGCCTACGGCATAGTTACGGCATCGCGGACAACCACGGCAGAGATTGCCAGAGGAGCAGTTATCGACTGTGACATTCTAAATGAAACCTTCTGCCAACTGAGCCTCCTGCCTTCTACCTTCTTCAATCATCTACTTCATTGAGGTGAGCGTCGAAAAACGGGATGCCAAATCCCTGAGTTGCCAGCTTTTGAGCGATCACTTGTAAGTTGATCATTTCCTGACGTGCAAAGACAATATTGTTGGCGTCTTCCATGTCTCCCTTCTTGTAAGCTGCTTCTAAGTAATTGAGAAGTCGCTGATAGGCATCAAGAGCTTGCTTGGCATCTGGATTGTCACTAGGTGCTGGTGTGACATTTCTCAGATATGGCGGTTTGGTGCCATTACCTTGCGGCGCACCTTGATAAGCACGCAGCACTGTTTCAATTTCGCTGAACTTGCTAAAATGCTCTACCCCATCAGCAATAATCCGCCCGGCTAACTGATATAGACTGTTTGGGTATTGGGGTTGGCGAAGAGTCGCTACCACCCGTGCATATTGACCATCGATACCACCGCTAGGAGCTTCCACAGCGATGAAATCAGCCAAAGTCTTTCTATTTAAAGGACGGAGTTGGCGGGGACGGGTATGACCGTTACCTACAGGGATGCGCTCTGCAACCTCCAAGGCTGGGCCATAAGCTTTTTTAGTTAGTCCTGTATGGTCGAGTTCCCAGAGCAACTGATTCACCCACCGCAAATGACGCATTTCGCTCACAGCCACCAACAGCAACTCGTGACTAACGAAAGTTAGGTCATCCCGGAGTGTAGGCCAGGTGTTAACATCTACCTCCTCAGGTGCCACTAGGGAGTAAAGAGCATAGAGGTACTCTAGACACAAGACGTGTTCTAAACCAGCTAAATCATACAATTTCGCTGCCAGCACCTCTGGACTTTTATATGGATTAGCAGTGTCTGCTGTTGGCGCTCGATATATCTGAGAGATTTCTTTGCCTCTTAGCACAACAGCCAGTTCTTGCCAGCGTTGGCTAATTTCATAGTGATCCATCTGGAATGGGCGGTTTTCGCGGGGATTTCCCAGAGCGCCTGCACGACTAGCTAGAGAGCGATCGCTCCTAAGCCAATCAATAGGTGTATTTGCCCGTTCTGGGTCGGCTGAAGCACCGGAAGGAAGCGTAGATTCACCTAGAGTATCTTCGCCTAGAACTATATCTGGGTGGTTAGAAGCCCAGTAGAAGCAAGCACAGTCACGAAAGTCATGTTGCCAGGGAGAACAAAGGCTCTGGGTTAATTCTCCAGCTTGATAGACTTGCCCAATAACGCCGCTTTGAGAATCGACAAACACCCGACGCCAGCCGCTCAGTTCAATTTCACTCGTCGCTGGAGGGTTGCTATCACTGGGTGCATCGCGTCGCCAGAGTTTGATTTTAACTAAACCTGGTTCCAAAGAACGCACTAAACGCCAAACTATTAGACCATCTAACGGTACTACTTTTTTGTCATCTTCACCTATTTGAAACAGGGATATCTGTTTTCCTCCCTGTTCCAGAGAATCGAGATACCATCTACCTGTAGATAAGGTGTTGCCTGATTCTCCACCGAGTGCTGTACGTAGTTGTGTCGCAGCTGCAATTAGCTCTGGATTGCCAGCATGGAAAGCCGGGTTCAACTCAGGATCGCTCAGTTCCAGACCAAGCAATAGGGCACCACCACGCGAAGCATCGGGATTGGGATTATCGCTTTCAGAAACAAACTCAAAAACTAGCCCAGCAAAAAAGCGGCGGTCAAGATTGCGCTGGTCAAATTCCAACCCAGGATAGCAGTTGCCAACACCGCTTTCTAAGCGTGTGGTGGCTGGATTGCCAACCACTTGCCTGTCAGCTCTTGCTGTCAAGTTACGGGGAAAAATTTTCTCACTCATAATGGTTATGTGTGTGGGCGATCAAAAATCTCAGGACGTTCAGATAAAGCGCGATCGTAATAACGTAAGCAGTAATCCAGCCAGCCGCGGATATAATCGCAACCATGACGGCCAGATGCAATGACTTCAGCATGGCAGCCGCCACCGCACAGGTAACGTGCCCAACAAGAACGACAAGGTTCTTGGCGGTCAACCGATCGCGCTTGCAAAAATTTTTCGCGGGCTACTTGAGAAGGCCCATCAGCAAATGTTCCCAAGGCAAAGCGGTCTTGGTCGATGGTACGGTGGCAGGTAAAGTAATTACCATCAGCACTCACAGATACATAATTGTCTGCGGCGCCACATGGCAATGGACGACAGGAACCCCGGTGAATTTCCCGCAGGGCGATCGCTAAATTAGAAAAGCGAAACTCCTTACCTCTCAACACTTCTTGCCATTCAGCTTCAGCTACCCGAATCATTTCTTGCAGAAAAATTGACCAGTCCTCTGAGGTAAAAGCCAACTTCGGGTCAGGAGATGTCTTCAAAGGGCTAACGCCAATTTCTTGAAACCCGATCGCACTCAAAGCCTCAACCCGTTCCAACACCCGCAGATCATCACGAGTTACTGTAGAACGTGCTGCTATCTTGGCTCGACCTGGATTGTTGAGTAGGGGACGCAGGCTATCTACAACTGTGGCAAAGCTGCCTGTACCACGATGGTTACTGCGGTGTAAATCGTGAATCGTTGCACCGCCATCAATACTCACCGACACAGCAAAAGCATTGTCCCGCAGGAGTTCAATGTCTGACTGATTGAGTAGAGTACCATTAGTGGTCACGGAGAAGCCTACAGAGATCCCGCGACGAGCAGCCAGTTCATTCGCATATTCCACACTTTGGTATAGGGTGGGGCGATTGAGAAATGGCTCACCGCCAATAAAGCCGATGGTGACTCGTCGTCCTTGGGTTTGCTCAATCAGTCGCTCGATTGTCTTCAAAGCAACTTCCACTGACATTAAACGTTGCTTTCCCCCAAAGCGCCCTTCATCCGCATAACAATAGCTACACGCTAAGTTACAAGATTGTGCCAGATTTAGAGATATGGCAGTTGGCTCTCTATCAGCGTGCCAAGGACTAACTGCTGCTTGAGCAGACGGTACAGTAGCACGTAGTTCGGCGATCGCTTCTGGATTGCCATTAGACACGTCTGCAAAAAAATCTGGGCTAACTTCAAAAAGTTGGGAGTTTCCCATCAAAAATACCAATGGTTTATCACCTGCTATCAAGTGAAACCAAGGTTGGGGACTCTCAGCAACCGCCAAATCAGAGTTTGCAAAAGTAGATTGCATATATTAATCCTGTGATTCGGAACGACGAGCTATAACTCTGGCTACGTGCTGGCGAACTGGTGTAGCTACTGTGGCAACTGGAGCAACTTGGTTAGAGGTAAGGGCCAATTCAGTTGGGACTTGGGTGCGAAGCTTGTCCACAAACCCTAAAATCTGGTTATACTGCCGCCTAGTCAGAGATAACGCCGTAGCATCCGAGTCACGCATGTAAGGAGGCATACGCATATCATGGACGCGATCGCGCTCGATACGGACATCTCGATGACGGGGTTCGGGTGTTTCTGGTGGCTGTTCGCCCAGTTCTGCCACCACGCCGTAGGGGGGACGCAACAAATACTCGACCCGTACACCAAAGGTACGCAGAAAATCGGTCAGGGCTTCCACATCTGTTAAAGACGCATGAACGCTGGCAGCAACTGCTGAGTAAGGTAAGTGGTCACGCGCTACAGGTTGACTAATTAAATCTGGCACCTTATCTGCATAAGGCTTGTCAACGGAAGTCATGCTACTAAAATCAGTGCGGGGTGGCAATTCTGCAACAGTTTTAGGTATAGTACTGCCTGCATTTTCATTTAATGCCCGCGAGCGGTTGGCATCCAAATTTAGCAAACTTAATGTCTCGAACACACGTTGGAAAAGATCAGCAATTTCTGAGGTAGTCAGCTGTTCGTCATCTAACGCTGGAACAGGCAAATCGCGGTCAGCTAAGTCATCAGCTAAGGTTAGGAAAGGACGGCGGTCAGGAGCAAAGTCCGGCGGCCCTGAAAAGAACCGAGCCACTGCCCTAAACCGCTCACCACCCACTACAACAAAAGCTGTAATTATGCCATCACAGGTATCATCCACAACACCCCAAGAGCGATCGCTGGTTACAGGAGAATCTACATCAGCCCCATCATAGGTATCATAGGGGTCGGGATTGTGATAACGTGTGAAATCAGAATTGTAATTGAGCCATGAGGAATTAGGATTCAGAATCCGATTTTGTTCTAAAACGATTTCATGTATGCGTCTGGTTCCGGGAGCAGGGGCTGTGGTAGCCGTTGGTGGCCCGTAGACATGGCCGTAAGCAGGTGTAAACCGAATGCGGAGTACACCCAAGTCTACCCCCATCTCCACAGCATCCACAGGGCGAATCACTTGAATGTGCCCCAGAGGTATCGGCTTATCGGGCAAAACTAAGGGTTCCGAGCCTACTCCCCGTGGACTGGTTGCCAAAAGTGGGTAAGGTTGAGAATCACTAGCGCGAACCTCAACCCTGGCACTAAAACCACAGGTAGAATCTCCAGTGCGCCTTGCTGCTTTTAAATTTGCCGCCTCTACCACGTAAGAAACAGCATCAAGGGGTACTGCTAATTCTTGAAGAAGTTTGTTTGTTAGGGGAAGCTCAACGATTGAGCTATCTGAATTTTGGACTCGCGCCCATAACTCGAAAAATGGCGCGACTGGACGAAAGAGGTTTTGATCCTTAAAGTGAATAATGCTTGGTAGATAAGGGCGGATTGAGCCATCAGGTTGAATTTCCAGACTAATTGCTGGCTCAATAATTGTTTTAGCTGCACCATGTAAGGTGGGGTCTTCCTGCCAGGTGAAACTCTCTAACGGGATATTACTGCCACCTAAGCGACCAATAGCCATTGGTGGATAGAAGAATACTTCAAGCAATCGAGGCTGCACACAAACCTCCCATGATAAATACTTGGATACAACCGAGGCTATCGTACATTCCCTGAATTTTATTAAATACTTAATATAAATTGTATTAACTATTTTTTCAGTGTTGAGTTTCAGCTTGTGAATAGCAGTAATTGGCAAAACAATATAGCGATCGCAGGAACAGGGTTGGCCGCCGCCGCCGTGGCGATGCGGTTGCTCAGTTGCGGCTTCCGCCCTTTACTGCTGAGTCGTGGACTGCCTCACATCAAAGGCGTTGAGGCAATTCCTGAGTCAGCCTTGCGGCTATTCGATGCCCTTGAGTTGACACCAGCTTTGCAGATGGCAGGCGGTTTCTGGGTAGAAGGATTTGAAAACGCTTGGCAAGGTAACGAATCTGTAATTAGACCCGGAAGATATATACATATTGAAAGATCCTTACTAGCTCAAGCAGCGATCGCTATGGTGATTCAGCAAGGTGCAACCGTAGTATCTAGCAATACAATTGCACCGCTTGTTGTCGAAAAAGAATCGGTGCGTGTAATGGTAGGTGGCGTAGAACAACGATTTGCCGCAGCTATTGACGCCACAGGACGTTCAGCACTGTGGTCACGACCTATCAAACGACATCAAAGGGAGATGGCCCAAATTTTTAGTACTTCGGTAAATGAGAATTTATTGCGCGGGCGGATAGTCCAATTTTCAGGAGGATGGGCTTATCGTCTTGGCCTGCAGGATACGATGACAGTTGGTGTTGTCAGTTCGTACCATACTAGTTATGAGCAGGTTCAAGACATAATGAGAGAAAGTTTGTGTCTTCCCTCAACGCAACTACACTTACTGGGGCGACGACCAGTCTCTCCCCAGTGGGCAGAAGAACCTATTCAAGACCGCAGGCTGGCTGTGGGAGATGCCGCACTGGCATACAGCCCGATTGCCGGACAGGGAATCCGTTTTGCACTATCGAGTACCTTGGCTGCTGCTGCTGTGGTTCGTACTTGGCGAGACTCACCAGCAGAGCGAGATTACGCCACACAGTATTACCGCGAACTGGTAAGTGCAGAAAGGCTCCGACATCTATCTAATATCGATTCCTTCTTATCTGTTAATCAACCTCCACCTACTAACCCAACACAATCCTCTTTTAGTAATGCTTCGCTGCCATCGACTGTTTATTACACTGGGCAAACCAAGATGACAGGACTTTACATCAATGGGCTGATTAAATACACAGAAGCGATCGCCCTGCCCGATGGCGCTCTAGTTCGCAGGCTGGGTAACTTTGACCTGTTGACTATGCGGGAGTTTTGCACCGAGCCACGAGCGACTGCCAGCTTAATCGAGCAATTGCGCGGGCAGCCATTAAGTCAGACAGAAGCGCTCTACTTAATTCGCTGGTGTCTAGAACGAAACATTCTCTCAACCGCAGACCTATAATTCCATAATGCTATCAAGACCCCGTTTCAATCCTACGAAAGAACTCACGAAAAAGCGAATAGCTAACAACGTTCCTTTCACATAAGGTTCGGCACTACTTCCCGCTTCATGTCGAATTGACGTGACGATGATTGCCTTGGTTTACTTTTGCTATTGAGGTACAGAATCAGTTGGTTATACGCCGACTCTAGTTGCTCTAGGCGATCGCTCAAGAAGCAGTTAGTTCTTGCTCCAATTCACTAGCAGGGCGTGACTCCAGGCGCGATTCTAGTTCCGATACCCGCTCAAGCAGCTGTTTTATAGAAGCATTGCTATCGATATCAGCACTGCTATCAAGGGCATGGCGATATCTTGTTTGATATCTAGACTGATATCGCTATTGTAGGCACAAACCAGAACACCCTGACCCCCACAGAAATGGTATTCGCTATAGTCAACGCTCTATTCGTCTACCGGATAATCACTTAGTCAACTAGTCAGCCATTACACTTTCAATTCAGGAAATTTCTCTTCATCGCCCTCAATAATTGTCAATAAACTGACAATAACTCCTCAAACCCCACTCCCTGGTGCGCTAGGACATAGTGCGACAATAGCGCTTTTCGCACCACTTAGAGTAATAAACACCTCTCTTCAACTAAGATGTTGAAATAGCATTAACCCGCCTACCCTGTCCAAGACAATGACACCGATCCACCCCGAAAACATTACTGTTCTAGAAAACTCGCTGATGTTGGCGATCGGGGAGGACTTTTCTCTAGAAAATGACCCCGACGTTATCCAGCAGTTGATTGGTGATAAGCGATCTCTGAATACCAAGCGCGAATACCAAAAAGACCTAAAAGATTTCTTCCTGTTTGTCGTTAAGAAAGAACCCAGCCGGGATTTGGTTTTAGAGTTTCTTCACCTGGAACAACGTCATGCTGTCGCGGTGGTTCTCAAGTACAAGGCACACCTGATTAAGAAAAAACTGGCTGAAGCTACGGTGAATCGTCGCCTTAGTGCTATCAAGTCAATGGTTGAGATGGGGCGACGGCTGGGAGTCTGCAATTTCTCCCTGGATGATGTCAAAGGTGAAAAGGTTGAAACCTACCGGGACACAATGGGCATTCCAGCCGAGGACTATGCTTTAGTCATAGCGTTGGTTGACCGCACTACCCTTAAGGGCAAGCGCGATTATGCCATTATGCGGTTACTTTGGGATAATGCCTTGCGTCGTCAGGAGATAGTCAATCTAAATGTGCGTGACTTTAACGCCTTGGAGAAAACTCTTGCAATCCTGGGTAAAGGCAAGGGTAGCCAGAAAGAAATTCTTGACCTATCGGACAGAACGGTTGATGCGATCTCCTTTTGGATAAAAGCCAGTAAGAAAAAACGTGGTAATGACCCGCTTTTTACAGTGCTGGCTTATCACAAGAATGGAGCGAGATTAACCGGGGAGGCAATCAGGCGACTGGTGGATGGGCTTTGCAAACAAGCTGGAATTACTAAGAAGATGTCACCGCATCGTGTCCGCCACAGTGCGATTACCACAGTATTGGATCTGAACAATGGCAACTACCGCG
>NZ_JBTYKD010000306.1:0-33305 GCF_054880495.1 Nostoc sp. | reverse complement strand
GCTTCGCCACTGGGTAAACGCAGTTGAGCATTGGGAATGTCAGTGATGAAATTGCTACCAGCAGTGCGATTGACTAGTTGCAACTGTTCCCCTTTGCTAGTCTGTAAAATAATCTCCAGACCTTTGGCAGTGGGATTTGCCTTCACTGAGATAACTTGCACAACTTCACTTTGTGGCGTGTTTGGTGGTGTTGGCGACTGCACTAATAACAATTTGGCGCTCTGGGCTGGATGCTCTATCTGACTTACTAACCGAATCTGTCGGATTGGTTCAATAGTCTCTCCTTTGGTAATCAGAGGTGTTTCTTGAGTAGAACTTGCGTCAGCGTCACCAGATATCGTATTCTTATCAACTCTAATTGATGGTATTTCCTCGCTTCTAGTAGGACTTGTGGCCAACATGATCAAAAGGCCTGTCAGCAACAAACTAGGAACAAGTTGCTTAGACTTCATTAGACATCTCCAGAAATTAATTATGCGTTACCCAAAATTCTTCGTAGGCACAATTCATGAATTGTGCCTACGTCATTCTCACTCCTATGTCTATTAAATATAGGAGTGAAAATGCATATCAAAGCCTTATACAGTCAGGATCAATATCTCATTTCTAGAGATGTTTATTGTTTTTCTCTCACCAGAACCTTTACCTTTCTCTAGTTTGTGTATAAAGTTTTGTAGACCATGCAATCCTATGTCGGTGAGTAAAAGGGTAATTACCATTCCTTATGGTGCGCCAATTTCCATTGGATTAAGATTTCCCTGGAACAGAAACCTCCCTTTTACCATCCTTTGATGAGTTCCCATTTTGGGAAAATACTCATCATACTTGGGACGTGACCGGACTCTGATTGGAGTCTTTACGTAAGGGTAGCGGGTGTGAATCTGTTAGGGAATTAAGCTTCCCTTGCTAAACGACCATTTCAGTCCGTACCCTATTCAACTAATCACACTAGTACTTGGAGTACTTCAACTGGTCAGATTACAGCAATTTCTACGCCCCTACCTTTAGGTATGGCAATACTGCTCGGTTAAGGAATTTCTTGGTTGAGGCAAGCTTTCTTGAGCAGGGGGAGAGTTTCGCCTCCCCTGCTTCCCCTGCTTATCCGAGCAGTATTGTTAGCTATGGGGTTTCTGATGCCACCTAGAAAAGACGACAAGGGGAGGGAGAGACAAGACGACAAGGGGAAAAAAGAAAAAACCCCTGGTCCACGCGGTTTCAAAAAGAGTGAATTCATTTATGCAGAAGAAGAAAAATTGTTCCCTTGATTGCTTGCAACTAAGTACGTTACGTCCTTGTTTCAGAGCCAATAGATTTATGGGGTTTTCCCCTTGTCTCCTTATGCTCTTTCGCTGACGCTACTGTAGGAATATTATTAAAATTTATTTGCATTAAGTAAAGCAAGCTTAATAAAACAACAAAAAATCAAAGTTTACATATATTAGGGAAATCTGCATAACGTCATTGGTCATATAAAATTTTGTTATATAAAATTGAAATATAGAAAATTTTCATCATATATGTTTTTTATATACTATTTTATTCTCAGTATTAGCAGAGTTAATATTGACTAGCAAAGGTTTTTGAGTGAATGAGCATCAGTAATAAAAGCTACATATAATTATGAAGCGAGATAAAAAACTCCACGCCACTTGCGGGATGGAGCTTTTGGGCATGGGGAAGAAGTTACCTCTTTGGCCAATGCCCTGTTTGGCCCAAGCGATAGGGCGACTATCCCTCTACAGACACCTAGGGATGGAGTTTCCCGTCGCTTTCAATGAATTAAAGATAATTTATTGAAACCTATATAGGTATACTATATTTTTAGCATCTATCAAAAGAAATAAAAATATTTAACTAGATGACAGTTAATTGAAAAAAGATTATTGATAAGTATTCTCTATTGATTTATAGTTGCTAAAAATAATTATTTCTTTTAGAGTAAAAAAGTTAATTAGAAATAACTTTCAATAGAACTGAGTCAAAATTTGTGGAATTGACCAAGCAAGTGTTCGGTCTGGTCTATAAGACAATATTCCCTTGGGGTTTATTCAAGAATAATTCTCGGTGAATAATGTGCAGGCGTAAAGGCAGCACTCTGACTTAGATAGAGTGAAATTTGACATTCAGCTTGTCTGATTCCACAGTTGTTTGGCCCGCATTTCTCACAATTCCTGCGATCGCACTCCTCGTAATCCTTACCCAGAATATGTTTCGGGCATTTTTGATCGGTTCTTTTTTGACGCAGTATGAAAAACCGGAATCTAGACTTCATAAGGCTTTGAGAATTGTGGTGAGAAATCCGGGTTGGGTGTATCTGATAGCTTGAGACCGAAATGACTTTAATTTTTCATAAATTTCCCAAAATTCCGCATCATTATGCGACAGTTGTTGATATTCTGCGTCATCGCAGTTCAACACAGTTGCACGCACAAGCATTCACCTTCCTCGAAGATGGAGAAACACAAGAATCAACGTTAACTTACTATGAGTTGGATCGACGCAGTCGGGCTATAGCATCTCAACTCCAAATCTTAAATTTAAGCGGGCAACGTGCTATATTGCTTTATCCGCCAGGATTAGATTACTTGAGTGCTTTTTTTGGTTGTCTCTACGCTGGAGTCGTGGCGGTTCCAGCTTATCCACCTCAAAATAAGCGCAAAACACCCAGAATACAGGCTATTAGCATAGATGCACAAGCAAGCATCGCTCTGACTACAACAGCGATGCTCCCCACATTACAATCCATACTGGCACAACAAACAAACATAGGAAATTTTCGTTGGCTCGTTACTGACAACCTGGCACAGGGGATAGAAGATTCTTGGCAACAACCTGAAATCAATGCGGATACCCTAGCTTTTTTGCAATACACGTCGGGTTCTACAGGTACACCAAAGGGAGTTATGCTCAGTCATGGCAATCTGCTCCACAATGCTGCCGTGACTTACCAACTCATGGAACATTCTCCCAGCAGCAAATTTGTCTCCTGGCTACCTGTTTATCATGATATGGGGTTGATTGGTGGTATTTTGCAACCTTTGTATGGCGGGTTTGGTTGCATCTTAATGTCCCCAGCATCTTTTCTACAACGACCATTGCGCTGGTTACAGGCGATTTCCCACTACAAAGGCACCACGAGCGGTGCTCCCAACTTTGCTTATGACCAGTGTATTCAAAGGATTACCCAACAACAAAAAGAAACTCTCGACTTAAGTAGTTGGAGTGTCGCGTTTAATGGTGCTGAACCAGTCCGAGGGGAGATTTTAGAGCGATTTGCTGCATCCTTTTCTGAATGTGGCTTTCGTCGGGAAGCATTCTATCCTTGTTACGGCATGGCGGAAGCGACATTGATGGTTTCCGGTGGGATTAAGACAGCCTTAGCCCAAGTAAGAACTGTAGATAAATCTGCACTTTCTCAGAATCAGATAGTCTCAGCAACAGCCCAGAGCAAAGATATCCAAACCTTTGTCAGTTGTGGTCAAACTATTCCTCAACAAGAGATAGTTATTGTGAATCCCGAAAAATTAGACTGCTGTTCACTAGATGAAGTTGGAGAAATCTGGGTATCTGGTCCGAGTGTAGGTCAGGGTTATTGGAATCGTCCTCTTGAAACAGAGCAAACATTCCACGCCTACCTTAAAGATGCAGGGGAGAGGCCATTTTTACGCACTGGTGACTTGGGCTTTTTGCACAATGGAGAACTCTTCATTACAGGTCGAGCCAAAGATTTAATCATTATTCGAGGTCGCAACCTCTACCCACAAGATATAGAGTTAACTGTAGAACGCAGCCATTTATCATTGCGTTCAGCTAGTGGTGCAGCTTTCTCGGTTGAGGTAGAGAAGGAAGAACGATTGGTAGTGGTGCAGGAATTGGAGTTTCGTGCCAAACCAAATCTTGAGGAAGTTATTGCTGCGATTCGTCAGGCGGTTGCAGAAGAACATAAGGTGCAAGTCTATGCAGTAGTGCTAATTAAACCAGGTACTATTCCCAAAACCTCCAGTGGCAAGATTCAACGTCGTGCAACTCGCGCAGAGTTTCTCGCAGGCGAATTGGGGATAATAGCTAGCAGTATCTTCGATAGTGCAGATGACTGGGGGAACGAAGTGAGTCTCAGCCGCGAGGTAATTCTTGCAACTCCACGAGAAAAACGCCTGCCACTGCTAGTACCTTATCTTCAAACACAGATTGCTCGCGTACTAAAAGTTGCACCATCTCAAGTAAAAGAAGAGGTCTCACTAAGTACTTTAGGACTCGATTCATTAATGGTCTTTGAACTCAAAAACCATATTCAAGTAGACCTTGGAGTTACAATATCTATTGAGGATTTCTTCAAAGATGCTAGTGTCGTTCTGCTAGCAACACAAATACTGACTCAACTAACAACAAAAACAGCGTTAGAGCCAAAGCTGGAGCCGATTTCTCGAAGTCAAGAACTACCCCTGTGTCTTGCTCAAGAACGCTTGTGGTTCCTCGACCAATTAGAACCTGGAAACCCATTTTACAATGTTCCTATTGCTGTGCATTTAACTGGGCAGCTAAACACAGCAATGTTAGAACAAAGTCTTAATGAAGTGGTGGGACGTCATGAACCATTGCGAACAAGCTTTTCGGCAGTAGAAGGACGACCAATCCAAGCGATCGCCCCAACCTTAAAAATAACCTTGCCGGTCACAGATTTACCGGGAGCAAGTGTAGAGTCGGCTTTACGCTTTGCTACCGAGTTGGCCCAACAGCCTTTCGACTTGTCCCAAGCACCACTGCTGCAAGCTAAACTCCTACGTTTGACAGAACAGGAGCATATGCTGCTGTTAGTCATGCACCACATTATTTCGGATGGTTGGTCTATTGGCATTCTGATCCGAGAACTGGCAGAAATTTATGAGGCTTTCTCTCATGGCTTACCCTCACCACTTCCTGAACTTTCCATTCAATATGCAGATTTTGCTTATTGGCAGAAACAATGGTTGCAAGGAGAACTACTTGAAAGTCAGGTGAATTACTGGAAGCAGCAATTGAGTGGCAGTTTAGCTGTACTGCAACTTCCTACCGATCGACCACGACCAGCTATACAAACCTACACTGGCAAAAAGCAATTTTTTACGTTTTCTAAGACTCTAAGGGAGGCCGTTAACAACTTGAATCGACAAGAAGGTGTCACTCAGTTTATGACGCTTCTGGCAGTGTTCAAGACTTTGCTATACTGCTATTCAAATCAAGAGGAAATAATAGTAGGTTCGCCCGTTGTTGGTCGCACCAGAAGAGAAATAGAAAAACTCATTGGCTTTTTTCTCAACACATTGGTCTTGCGTACTAACTTATCAGGTGAAATGACTTTCCGCGAATTATTAGGCAGGGTGCGCGAAGTAGCTTTAGGAGCCTATGCTCATCAAGACTTACCCTTTGAGAAGTTAGTGGAGGGATTGCAGCCAGAACGGAATTTAAGCCATAACCCACTGTTTCAGGTGATGTTTATCCTCCAAAATACCCCGATACCAACTATAGAACTTCCAGGGCTGACTCTGCGACCGTTGGAAGCCGATAGCGGTACTTCAAAGTTTGATTTGAAGCTAAGTATTTGGGAAAGTTCAGAAGGTTTTAATGGCTCATTGGAGTATAAAACAGACTTGTTTGATACCACTACTATTGCTCGGATGATAAGTAATTTTGAAATCCTTCTATGGTATATTGTTAAACAGCCTGATATTATAGTTAACGAGTTAGCTATAATACTCGCTAAAGCTGACAGAGAACAACAACTAATAAAAGAACAAGAACTAGAACACATTTCTGTGCAAAAACTCAAGCTGATAAAGCGTAAGATAATTTAGGGAATCTGAAAATTTATCCAACTTAATTTTTGAAAATTTAGTGAAATTAGGAGTACCATAAATGAACTTAATAGAGTCATCAAAAAAAACCTTCAACAACTTTCAGCGTAAATTTACAGCATTTATCGCTCCTTATAACTTAAGTAAAGCAGCAGCTATTTATTCCAATGATAAATGGCCAAGACTTAGATTTGCTCATCGCTATCAAAGTCATTTTGCTCCGTTGAAGTGGAAAAAACTAAAAATTCTTGCAATTGGTATAGGAGGTTATGAGGATCACACAATAGGAGGAGAATCGTTAAAAACGTGGAAAACTTATTTCCCAAACAGTATGGTTTATGGTCTTGATATAATAGACAAAAGGTATTTAGAAGAAGACCGTATTAAAATTTTTAATTGTGATCAAAATGATGAACATTTGATCCAAGAAGTTTTAGCCGAAACTGGCGAACTAGATATTATCATTGAAGATGGTAGTTCTGCAAATGAACATCATATCAAAGCTTTCCACACTTTTTTCCCAGCACTTAAAGATGGTGGCATTTATGCAGCAGAAAATATCCACCACTCATACTGGCCAAGTCTTAAAGATAAAAAGTGGTCAAACTTAGCCAAAGACAGTTTTGAGTTACAAAACTGGATAAATATTGGTGGTAGCCTTGACCTAAACGATCCAAAAACCGTGATGAATATGTTTAAAAGACTTGTTGATGGATTAAATTATGAGGAATTTTTAAATCCAGGATACACTCCTTCATACTTTGATAAAAACATTCTTTCCATACAGTTTTATCATAATTTAGTCATCGTCTATAAAGGAAAGAATGATGAAAAAAGCAATTTTATTGAAAGCAACACATTGCAACCATTTGTTTTGGAAACGCTAGGTGTAAAGTCATTAGAGGAATTAGATTTAGATTTTTCCAAAGCTAATAATTCAATAAATAAATACACCACCCTTGAGGCAACAAAATTACAGCAATAAATCAAGATTTTTGCCTTAGATAAAAAATGGAAGAGAATTCTGGAAGCGTAAAAATTGTAAGAGATAAATAATGAAGATTCCAGACTATCCAAAAATCAGCCTCAACCAAATAAGGTCAAAAAGACGGCAAGGTGTTAATCTCTCGAATGCAGAATTGATCAAAGTAATACCTTTGTTGCCTGAGAAATCCTTACCTTTGCTGTTACAACCTATAGTAGAAGGAATTAATTTAGTAACTTGGACAGCAAGTAATCAAGAATTAATTGCAAAAAATCTACTGAAGCATGGCGGTATCCTGTTTCGTGACTTCCAAGTAACAGATGTGGCAGAGTTTGAAAAATTTATCCAGACAGTTTCTGGAGAGTTGCTGGAATATCGCGATCGCTCTTCACCGCGCAGTCCAATCCAAGGTAATATTTATACTTCAACTGACTATCCTGCCAACTCCAGTATTTTTCTGCACAGCGAACTTTCTTACGCCAAAACCTGGCCTTTAAAGATTTTCTTTTTTTGCATTCAGCCTGCACAACAAGGAGGAGAAACACCAATTGCAGACACTCGCAAATTGTTGCAACGGATTGATGGTAAGATTTGCGATCGCTTCATCGAAAAAGGAGTGATGTATGTTCGCAACTTTGGCGATGGCTTTGGATTACCTTGGCAGACAGTGTTTCAAACAACCAATCCAGCCGAAGTAGAAACCTTCTGCCGTCACAATGGCATAGAATTCGAGTGGAAAGAGGGCAATCGCTTGAGAACCTGCCAAATTAGACAGGCTGTTGCCACCCATCCCCAAACAGGTGAACAAGTGTGGTTCAATCATGCTGTATTTTTTCATGTATCAACTTTGGAACAAAATATCCGCAAGTCATTGTTAGCTGAGTTCCAAGAAGAAGACTTGCCACACAATACTTATTATGGTGATGGATCGCCAATTGAAAAAACCGTGTTAGATGAAATTCGTGCTGTATACCAACAAGAAACTATAATTTTCCCTTGGCAAGCTGGAGATATTTTAATGCTCGATAATATGCTAGCAGCACACGGACGGATGCCATTTGTCGGACAGCGAAAGGTCGTAGTAGGAATGGCAGAAAAATTCAGTAGTAAAGATATTTAGTGCCAAGTACGGAGAATTAGAATGATAGATGAAATGCAGGGTTTTCGACTCTCACCCCAACAAAAACATCTCTGGCATTTACAGGAAAGTGACAACTTCCCTTATTCTTCACAGTGTGCTGTTTTTATAGAAGGGAATCTTGATATTGACACCTTGAGAGTAGCTTTAGAACAAGTTGTCAATCGGCATGAAATCCTCCGTACTAATTTTCATTGCTTACCTGGAATGACTATACCTTTGCAAGTCATTAGAAATAACGGTATTGCCTGGGACGAAAACTACAACTTGAGAGGTTGCACACCTCAAGAACAAGAGGAATTTTTATCAGCCTTACTTGATCAAGTAAACAAACAGCAGTTTGATTTGGTAGAAGGTTCCCCATTATGCCTATCTTTAGTAACTCTGTCGTCATCTAAGTATACTTTGCTTATTAGCTTACCTGCACTTTGTGGAGATGCAGCAACACTCAAAATTTTAGTGCAAGAAATTAGCCAGTCTTATGCAGCTTGCTTGCAAGGTAAAGAACTGGACGATGAACCACTACAATACGCAGATTTGGCTGAATGGCAAAACGAATTGTTAGAAGGGGCAGATACAGAAGCAGGCAGAGACTATTGGCGAAAACAGGATTTTTCAGCGCTGACAAAATTAAAGCTGCCTTTTGAAAAACAGTCTACAGAGCAACTAGAATTTCAGCCTCGAACGCAAAGTTTCACAATTGCCCCTACTTTGTTAGAACAAATTTATACTCTGACTCAGCAGTATAATATTTCAGTGGCTGAGTTTTTCTTAGCTTCGTGGCAGATTTTACTTACGCGTCTTACCAAACAGCAAAATTTGAGTATCGGTGTGGCTTATGAGGGACGCAAGTATCAGGAACTAGAAAAGAGTATAGGATTATTTACTAAATACTTACCGTTAATTTCCAATATAGAACTAGAATCAAGTTTTATTGATATTTTACAGAAAAATCATGCATGTGCAGAGCAGCTTTATAAGTTGCAAGATTACTTTACTTGGGAATCATCAGCACAATCGTATCCCAATACCTTAGGTTTTTTCCCATTTAGTTTTGATTTTGAAGAACTACCAGGAAATCATCTAGCCGCTGATGTATCTTTTTCGATTGACAGACTGTCTACTTGCATTGAAAGATTCAAAGTAAAGCTTTCCTGTAATCGTCAGAATGATACGCTAAGTGTAGTATTTCACTATGACTCAAACTTATTTCATGTAGAAGATATTAAACGGTTATTCGGGCAATTTCAGACGTTGTTAGCTAGTGTGATCGCTCATCCAAAGACAGCAATTAGTCAGTTAGATATTCTCAGTCAAATTGAGAGACAACAACTGCTTAATCTGGTAAATACGAAGCGCGATTATCCTCACAACAAGTGCATTCACCAACTGTTTGAGGAACAGGTAGGAAAAACCCCCAATAAAGTTGCTGTTATCTTTGAAGACCAACAACTGACTTACCACGAACTTAATCAACGGGCTAACAAAATAGCTCACTACCTGCAAAAGCAGAGGGTTGCACCAGAGGTGTTAGTGGGGCTGTGTGTCGAGCGATCGCTTGACATGATAGTTGGACTTTTAGCCATCCTCAAAGCTGGTGGGGCATATGTGCCCTTAGATCCCGCATTACCGAAAGAAGGTTTGGCATTACGATTGCAGAATGCCCAGGTGTCATTAGTCATTAGTCATTCGTCATTGGCAAATAACTTTGAACCAATGACAAATAACAAAAAGCAAACAATAGTAATTTACCTGGATAACGACTGGGAAACTATTATTCAGGAAAATGATCTTAATCCCAATAGCAAGGTAACAAGTGAAAATCTAGTATATGTACTGTTTACCTCTGGTTCTACAGGCACAGCTAAGGGGGTTGCAATTGAACACCGACAATTGCTCAATTACCTATATGCCATCATCGAGCAGTTAAACCTACCAGCAGGTGCTAATTTTGCACTGGTTTCTACATTCGCCGCAGACTTAGGCAACACAGCTATCTTTCCTTGTCTGTTTACGGGAGGTTGTCTGCATGTAATCTCCTACGAACGTGCTACTGACCCAGCAGCTTTGGCAGAATATTGCCGTAGACATCCTATTGACTGTCTCAAGATTGTTCCCTCTCACCTTGCTTCACTGTTAACATCTTCTTCACCAAGGTCTATCCTGCCTAGAGAACGACTTATACTAGGTGGTGAGGCTACCAGTTGGGAACTGATCGAGCAGATTCAAAAGTATGCACAAGATTGCCTGATCTTCAATCACTATGGTCCGACAGAAGCCACTGTAGGTGTACTTACTTATCTAATAGAACTTAATGACGACCTTTCCTGCTATCCAAAATCCCAAACAGTTCCCCTGGGTCGCTCAATTCCTAACACGCAGGTATATGTTCTGGAAGAGAACTTGCAGCCTGCTCCCATAGGACTAAATGGGGAAATATACATTGGTGGGACAACTCTAGCTAGATGCTATCTGAATCAGCCCGAACAGACAGCTGTTAAATTTATTCCCAATCCATTCAGTCAGGAAAAAGGAGCGCGGCTTTACAAAACCGGCGATCGGGCACGCTATTTATCAGACGGCACAATTGAGTTTTTAGGTCGTACCGACCACCAAGTTAAAATTCGTGGCTTCCGTATAGAACTAGGAGAAATTGAGGCAGTACTCAGTCTCCACCCAAATGTGCGGCAAGTTGTCGTCTTAGCAAGAGATTCAGAGTCTAGTCAAAAGTATCTGACAGCCTATGTTGTACCATCTCAAGAATCGCCTATCCTTATTAATGAACTGCGTAACTATATGCAGGCGAGGTTGCCTGAGTATATGCTGCCTTCAACCTTTGTCATGCTCAAGGCACTGCCGCTTACTCCCAACGGCAAAGTAGACCTTCAAGCCCTGCCAGAACCCAACCAAGTACGTCCTGAGTTAGAAACAAGTTTTACAAATCCTCGCACGCCCGTGGAGGAAGTCCTTGCAGGAATTTGGGCTAGACTTCTTGGTATTGAGCGAGTGGGTATTCACGATAACTTTTTTGACTTGGGAGGACACTCTTTACTAGCAACGCAAGTTGTTTCTCAAGTCCGCGAGGCCTTTCAAGTAGAGCTGCGGCTACGTAGTTTATTTGAAACACCAACAGTGGCAGGGCTAGCTGAACTGATTGAAACGGCAGTGAGGGCTGGGCAGAACTTAACAACTACGGCTATTGAGCGGGTGAAACGGGAAGGCGAATTGGCACTGTCGTTTGCTCAACATCGATTGTGGTTTCTTGACCAATTAGAGCCAGGTAATCCTTTTTACAACATTTCTAGTGCTTTACTTTTGAAAGGTTTGCTCAATGTGGCAGTTCTAGAGCAGAGTTTTAATGAAATTGTGCGATGCCATGAAACTTTGCGGACAAGCTTTGCAAGCGTAAACGGGCAACCTGTGCAGGTTATTGCTTCAACACTAAACATTACCTTGCCAATAGTGGATCTTCAGGCATTACCTTTAGACAAACGAGAAGCTGAGGTTCGACAACTAGCTAAATTACATGCGCGATATTCTTTTGACTTAACTCAAAGTCCTTTGCTCAAAAGCAGTCTTTTACGACTGAAAGAAGACGAGCACATATTGCTATTCACGATACATCATATAATTGCTGACGGATGGTCAGCAGGTTTGCTAGTGACTGAAGTAGCTGCACTTTACGAATCATTTAGTCATGGCAAACTCTCGCCGTTGCCCAAACTGCCTATTCAGTACGCAGACTTTGCGGCTTGGCAGCGGCAGTGGTTACAAGCAGAAGTACTACAATCTCAGATATCTTACTGGAAAAAGCACTTAGAGGGCGCACCTGCGGTACTAGAGTTACCTACTGACTATCCACGACCTGCTGTTCAGACTTTCCGGGGTGGTAGTTATTCATTCGAGCTATCTGTTGAGCTATCACAAGCCCTGAAGAAATTGAGCCAGCACCAGGGAAGTACCTTATTTATGACTCTGTTAGCAGCTTTTCAGACGCTGCTATGGCGTTACACGGGCAGTGAAGATATTGTCATAGGTTCGCCCATCGCTAACCGTAACCGTGCAGAAATAGAACGGTTAATTGGATTTTTTGTCAATACCCTAGTACTGCGAACGAACTTTGCAGGTAATCCCACTTTTGAGGAGCTACTGACTCGCGTGCGGGAAGTGGCCCTGGGAGCCTATGCTCACCAAGATTTGCCTTTTGAGCAGCTTGTAGAGGAACTACAACCACCTAGAGACTTAAGCCACACGCCACTGTTTCAAGTGATGTTTGTTTTCCAGAATGCACCGATGTCAGCCTTGGAGTTGCCTGGTTTGAGTTTAAGTCCCCTAGAAAGTAACAGTGGCACGGCAAAGTTTGATTTGACTCTGGAAATGACAGAAACAGCACAGGGACTAGTAGGCAATCTGGAGTACGATACCGATTTATTTGAGTTAAGCACTGTAAGCCGGATGGCAGGACATTTGCAAACCTTGCTTCAGGGGATTGTTGATAATCCACAGCAACTTATATCGGAGTTGCCACTGTTGACCGAGCCTGAGCGGGAGACTTTGCTGATAGAGTGGAATGATACTCAGATGGAGTATTCCCAACACCAGTGTATCCATCAGCTAGACGACAAGGAACAGTTATTAGAATTGAACGATAATGGCAAACAATACCCGATAAATCAAACAATTCACAAGTTATTTGAAAACCAGGTTGAGCAGACACCTCATAATATTGCTGTTGTTTTTAAAAATACTCAGTTAACGTATCAAGAACTAAATGAAAAAGCCAATCAACTTGCTAGATTTTTGCGGAATTCAGTAGTTCAAAAAGGAGAGTTTGTAGGAATACTCAAAGAGCGTGATATTAATTTTTTAATAGGCATACTTGCCATATATAAGGCTGGCGGAGCCTATGTACCGTTTGATAGTACCTATCCGCCAGATAGAATCAAATATATGGTATCAAACAGCGAAGTGAGGATTCTATTAACAGATTCCTCTTGTTTAAACATCTTGGCAGGCTTACTGGAAGATTGTCCGCATTTGAAATCCCTAATCTGTTTAGATGTAAAGCCTAATAACAGAGAGCTTTCTCCACTAACTGATGTCAATATACATGAGCAACTCGATTTCAATAACTTGCCGAAAGAAAATTTAGGAGAGATCAACGTAGAAACCGATCCGGCTTATATGCTCTACACGTCCGGCTCAACTGGATTTCCTAAGGGTGCAATTGTTAGACATGATGGTGCAATTAATCATATTTATGCTCAGTTTGATGCTCTAAAACTAACCAAAGATTTTTGTTTTCTCCAAAGCGCTCCTTCATCGACAGATATTTCTGTTTGGCAATTTTTAGCTCCACTCCTAATTGGTGGAAAAACAGTTATAGTAGATATTGAACAAGGTGTTATACCTGAAAAGTTACTCAATGTTTTAAAAGAAAAAAGAATAACAGTTGTTGAATTAGTACCAGCAGTATTTGGAGGATTACTAGATTATATATCCCAATTACCGACTCACCAAAGATTATTACTAGATATGAAGTGGATGATAGTGACTGGAGAGCCAGTGTCGGTAAACCGGGTGAATCAGTGGTTGAGTTTGTATCCCTCTATTAGAGTAGCTAATGTTTACGGTCCAACCGAAGCTGCCGATGATATCACTCAGTTTGTAGTTGAAAAGCCTCTACCAGACAACCAAAGGTCAGTTCCAATTGGTAAACCTTTAGCAAACTTAAATATTTATATTGTTGACCCAAAAATGAAGTTAGTACCAATTGGTGTTCCTGGAGAAATTTGTGTGTCAGGAATTGGTGTGGGTGATGGATACTGGAAAAATGAAGAAAAAACCAACTTAAGTTTTGTTTCTAACCCGTTTACAAGTACTACAAAACCGTCACTAGGAAATCGCAAAGATTTAATCTACAAAACCGGAGATTTAGGAAGGTGGCTTCCTGATGGGAATATAGAATTCCTTGGGCGTATTGATCATCAGGTAAAGATTCGCGGTTGCCGCATCGAACTGGGAGAAATTGAAGCACATCTGAGCCAACACCCAGCAGTACGAGAAAGTGTAGTAGTCGTTTGCTCAGAAGAAGCTGATTCTCAAAGGTTGGTTGCATATGTCGTCCTTCGTACAGAGCAAATATTGGCAATCACTGAACTGCGCCACTTTTTGGAGTCCAAACTGCCAAACTACATGATGCCTGCAGCTTTTGTCATTCTAGAAGCACTACCACTCACACCTAATGGTAAGATAGACCGCAAAGCGCTGCCTGTACCGAAAATTGATAGATTAGAAAGAGTTTTTGTTGCACCTCGATATCCAGTTGAGGAAGTGGTAGCCGGAATTTGGATTCAAGTTCTTGGGTTAGAGCAGTTAAGTGTCTACGACAATTTCTTTGAGCTAGGCGGACATTCATTATTAGCTACCCAAGTTATTTCCCGCATACGGAAAGCTTTGGAGGTAGAGCTACCGCTACGCCTCTTATTTGAATCACCGACAGTAGCTGAATTATCTAAAAGTATTCGAGAGGTAATGAAGACAGAACTGGGACAACAACTTCCTCCCATTAATCGCGTCTCCCGAGATGGAAATCTACCACTGTCCTTTGCTCAAACCAGACTATGGTTGCTGGATCAATTAGAACCAGGTAGCTCTATGTACAACTCAACAGTTGTCGTGCGCCTTGTTGGTTCTCTGAATGTGGCTGTGCTGGAGCAGGCTTTGACTGAAATTGTATGTCGCCACGAAGCTCTACGTACTACCTTCCCTGCGGTAAATGGACAACCATTTCAGGCGATCGCCCTCGCTAGCCTAACTGTGAAACTACCAGTTGTGGACTTGCGGGAGTTGCCAGAAGCTGAAAGAGAAGCTCTTGTTCAACAACTGACCGCAGAGGAATCCCAACGCACGTTTGACCTAGCCCAAGGTATATTACTGCGATGTACGCTCCTGCACGTCTGCGAGGAAGAGCATATAGTATTATTCACCATCCACCATATTGTCTCAGATGCCTGGTCTAAGGGTGTGTTCGTTCGGGAGTTGGCAGCACTGTACGAAGCCTTTTCTACCGGAAAACCCTACCCACTCCCAGAACTGCTGATCCAGTATGCAGACTTTGCAGTTTGGCAACGACAGCAGTTGCAGGGTGAGGTTCTGGAAGCCCAACTCGCTTACTGGAAGCAGCAATTGGGTAATAACCTCCCAGTTCTCCAATTACCTACAGTTCGTCCACGCGCAGAAGTTAAAACCAGCCCTTGCGCTACTCAATCCTTCATCATTCCCTCCAAAGAGTCCAAAGCACTGCAAACACTCTCGCGCCAAGAGGGTGTCACCTTATTCATGACCCTCCTGGCAGGTTTTCAGGTCTTGCTACAACGTTACACAAATCAGGATGACATCGTTGTGGGCACTGATGTTGCTAACCGTAACCGGGCTGAAGTTGAACCACTGATTGGATTTTTTGTCAATCTGCTAGTCTTACGCACCGACTTGAGCGGAAACCCCACCTTTGGGGAGTTGCTTAAACGAGTACGCTCTGTAGCATTAGGAGCTTATGCTCATCAAGATTTTCCCTTTGATCAATTAGTTAAGGCTTTGCAACCAGAGCGCAATTTAAGCAACACGCCACCACTATTTCAAGTATTATTTGTACTCCAGAATACTCCTATGCTTCCCTTAGAATTGCCAGGTCTGACATTAAGCATGTTAGAAGTTGAAAACAAAATGGCAAGGTTTGATATAGCGCTATTTCTGACAGAAACAGAGCAGGGCATCTTGGGAGAGTGGCAGTACAACACTGAGCTTTTTGATGCCACTACTATCACTCGGATGACAGACAACTTCCAGACGTTGCTCAACAGCATTGTTTCCCAGCCTGATGCGCGAATCGGGAATTTAGAAATGCTTATTCACGCCGAAAGAGAACAACAAGCTTTACAAAAAAGAGAGCGCAAAGCGTCTAAGAGAGAAAAATTTCTTAGCATTGCTCCCAAAGCAGTAAGCCAATCACAACAAAGTTTGATCAAGACCGATTACCTCGAATCAGGGCAAACGTTTCCTTTAGTAATTCAGCCCAATACTGACGAGATTGATTTTGTGGCTTGGACTAAAACTAATCAAAAATTTATAGAAACAGAATTGTTGAAACATGGAGCGATTCTATTTCGAGGTTTTAATGTAGATTCTGTCTCAGAATTTGAAAGTGTTGCCCAGGCAATTTGTCCAGACTTATTCGGTGAGTATGGCGACTTACCTCGTGCTGGAGAAAGCGGTAATGTTTATGGTTCTACTCCTTACCCACCGGATACAGCTATCCTCTTCCACAATGAAAGCTCTCACTTATATCAGTTTCCTTTAAAAATTTGGTTTTTCTGCGTACAACCTGCTGAACAAGGTGGAGAAACACCGATTGTAGACTGTCGGAAAGCTTATCAACTCCTCAATTCCAAACTAGGAGAAGGATTGGCAGAAAAGCAATTAATGTATACTCGTCATTACACTCATGGTTTAGATGTAAGCTGGCAAGATTTCTTTCGTACCAATGACAAATCTTTAGTAGAAAATTACTGTCGTCAGGCTGGAATCGATTTTGAATGGTATGATAATAATAGTCTAGTGACTCGTCAAGTTCGTCCAGTAGTAGCAGTACATCCTAAAACGGGTGAAAAGGTATTTTTCAATCAAATACAGTTACACCATATAGCGTATTTAGATGCAGAAGTTCGAGAATCTCTGTTGTCTTTCTTTGGAGATAAAAAGTTACCACGTAATGTTTATTATGGGGACGGAACTCCCATAGAAGACGAAGTTATTGCAAAAATTAATGAAGTTTATCAGGAGTCGAAGACAAGCTTTCCTTGGCAGAAAGGAGACATTTTAATGCTAGATAATATGCTTGCTGCACACGGACGCTACCCTTATGAGGGGCAACGCAAAATTGTGGTAGCAATGGGAGAAATGATTAAAAGCCAAGACATTACACTTACTAGCAATGGGATTAGTATTGAAAATACCTCCTCAGATTATTTTCAATAGTTATAAATCCTATCTAAATTAGATTTATTGAACACAAACAAAGTGTTGTAGATTCTCTATTAAGGCAATGTATATCGTTGATTTATTAGAGAAGAGATGATATAAAAAGAATCAATAAAATGTATGTATATTGAATTTCAATTTCTGAAACATGAAACAAGAATATAAGTCTCAAAGAGAGTAATTATATGAATATATTTGAAAAGCGTGAATCAAATGTTAGAAGTTACTGTAGGAGCTTCCCCGCCATATTCCATAGGGCTAAAGGGTCTATAATTTACTCTGAATCAGGGGATGAGTATATCGATTTTCTTGCTGGTGCAGGTGCTTTAAATTATGGACATAATAATGACTATATCAAACAAAAAGTTTTGTCTTATTTAGATACCGATGGAATCGCACATGGCTTAGATATGTATACCTCGGCTAAAGAGAAGTTTTTAGCCAAGTTTTCTGAGCTAGTGTTAACTTCAAAAAAACTAGATTATCACGTTCAATTTTGTGGTCCTACTGGAACAAATGCCGTTGAAGCAGCTTTAAAGTTAGCTAGGAAAATCAAAAAAAGACCAGGGATATTTTCTTTTATGGGAGCCTATCATGGAATGACATTGGGCAGCTTATCGATAAGTGGTAATACCGAAATTCGAGCCGGGGCAATTGGTACATCAAATAATGTCACATTTATGCCTTATCCCTATGGATTCATGGAAAGTTTTGACACAATAGAGTTTATTGAATCAGTGCTGAACGATGTCAATTCTGGTATTGAAAAACCAGCAGCGATTATCTTTGAAACGGTGCAAGCCGAGGGAGGAATTATTGTAGCACCAATTGAGTGGATGCAACGACTCAGAAAGTTGTGTGACAAGCATGACATTTTATTGATTTGTGATGATATTCAAGTGGGCTGTGGTCGAACAGGATCTTTCTTTTCTTTTGAAAGAGCAGATATCATTCCCGATATGGTCGTACTGTCGAAATCTATCAGTGGTTACGGGTTTCCAATGTCCCTATTGTTAATTAAGCCAGAATTAGATATTTGGGAACCCGGTGAACATACTGGCACTTTTAGAGGAAATCAATTGGCATTTGTGGGAGGAACAGCTGCGCTAGAGTATGGAGAAAGTACCAATCTTGAGCAGGATGTCAAAGTTAAAGAGTTTTTCTTGAAAAATTTTTTAACAGAAGAAATAGCACCAATCAGTGAAAATATAAATATACGTGGAATTGGTATGATTTGGGGTATTGATGTTGCTAATTTTGGCAGTAGCAGTTTTGCCAAAAAGATAACTTCACGTTGTTTTGAATTGGGATTAGTAATTGAAAGAGTTGGCAGAAATGATACCGTCATCAAAATTTTGCCACCTTTGACAATTGAAATGTTCACCTTGCAAAGGGGATGTTCAATAATCAAACAAGCTTTTGATGACTGCTTAGCAAAGTAGGTTTACGGTTAGGCATTCACGATAACTTATTTGAACTCGGCGGTCATTCATTGCTTATGGTTAAGGTTCATAGCCAATTGCGTGAAACATTCAAAGCCACCGGATGATGTCTAAGATTTGAGGTCAAAACAGAGGTAAAGTTTTATGTCTTTAGAAACCCCCTATTCTGAGTATGATGCTTATGCTACTTTTTGGTATACTGGCGTAGAGAGCAGCAAAGTTTGGCTGACGTTGCTAGAAAAATTTATCCTCCAACATATCCCCAAAGGAGCACACATTTTAGACCTTTGTTGTGGCAAAGGAGAATTGGTACAAGTGCTGCGAATAAAAGGGTATAAAGCAACTGGACTTGATGGCTCTGAGGAGATGTTGCACTATGCTCGTGAGAATGCACCTGATGCTGAATTTATCTTGGGTGACGCACGCTTTTTTAAGCTGCCGCCTACCTTCCATGCAGTTGTTTCGGCAGATAGTTGCTTCAGCAACCTCACGAGTATCGAGGAATTGACAAGCGTCTTCCACAACGTGTATGCGGCACTGCAGTCCAATGGCTGGTTTGCGTTTGACTTAAGTCCGGAAGAACGGTATTGGACAGAGACAGATGAGAAAACTTTCACGGAGAGTAATTTCACAGATGATTATGTTAGTATTAAAAACTTTAGCTATGACCCTGAAGAAAAAATAGCTAAAACCAACTTAGTGTTTTTTCGTCGATTGATAAATGGAGAGTGGCAGCGTTCAGACCTAAATTTGATACAAAAACCTTATTCCACAGAGGAAGTTCGGTCTGCTCTAGAAAAGGTAGGCTTCACGGAAATTACTATCTATGATGCAGGACGTAATTTGGGAGTACCTAAAATGGATGGAAGGATGGTCTATTTTTGTCGTAAGTTACTAAATGGCTAAAAATAAAACGTAAGGATTCAGGTCATACCAAAATCTCTACAATCGTTTCCTGATAACGGTTTCCGGAGATTAGCCACAAATTTTTATTGAGAATAAAAATTGCGTAAGTCCTTTATTCTCATTCCTTATTGCGACTAAAGGTATGTTAATAAACCAAATTCAATTTTGAAACTGGCTCTGTCACTGGGTTTAAAACACCTGAATTCTTACAATAAAACAGACATTCTCAATTAACGAACTACGACAATAGTAATGAACATTTTCTATGTATAGCAATCCGATTTCATTTTTGAAAAAATCTAAATATCCTATAAGTTTAACCAAGATTTACATCAAAAACAACGTTCTATTTAATGCTATTAATACAAGTTTAACAACTAAGTCAAAAGTCTATCTCTTTTAAAACAGAGTCCTTTTAATACTATCACTATTATCAATAAACGATGCTAGAAAAATTGAGTAAACATATGCAAAGTAAAACTATTGAGGGCTTTAAACTTTCTCCTCAACAGAAGCGTCTTTGGTTATTACAGCAATATAATTTCATTTATTCTGCTCAATGTGTACTTCTCCTCGAAGGCAATCTCAAACCAGAAGTTTTAAAAAATGCTTTACAAAAAGTCATCAATCGACATCAAATTCTCCGGACAAGCTTTCATCGCTTGTCAGGTATCAAAATTCCGGTTATGGTCATAGCAGATAGTAGTGTTGTATTGTGGCACGAAATCAATCTGAGTAATTGTGAACCAAAGGAACAAGAAGCTAAAATTGAAGCTCCTTTCCAACAACAGAGACGCCAACTTTTCGACCTTGAGCAAGGGCTACTGTTGCATGTATCTCTATTGAAGCTATCAGAAAATAAGTATATTTTACTAATTAATCTACCTACCTTGTGTGCCGATACTTGGACACTCAAAAATCTGGTAGCTGAAATCAGCTATTCATACTCTGCTTGCTTACAAGGTAAAGCAGTATCACAAGAAGTTGTGCAATACCTGCAATTTTCCGAATGGCAGAATCAATTATTTAAAGACGAAGATGCAGAGACGGCTAATAAATACTGGCAAGAGCAAAAGCTTCCTTGCCAAGCTACATTAAGATTGCCTTTTGAAAGTCAACCTTCAAAACAATCAGAATTCCAGCCTGAGTTTTTCCGATTGGCGATCGCTCCCGAACTGACAGCCAAAATTGAAACTTTAGCCCAAAAATATAATACTTCCGCTGCTGTCGTCTTACTAGCTTGCTGGCAAACGCTGATTTTTAGACTTACAGGACAGCCTGATATCGTCATTGGTATGGGTTGCGATCGCAGAGATTATGAAGAACTTCAAGACGTACTAGGACTGCTTGCCACCTGGATACCAATTAAAAGTCATTTGACACCAGACTTGCGCTTTCAAGAAGTCTTGAAACTCGCTGGAAAAACTCTTGATGATGCCATAGAATGGCAGGATTATTTCGTTCCTGAACCTATAGAAAATGACAATCACCTAGCTTTTCCCATTGGTTTCGAGTTTGAGCAATTACCGGAAAAATGCTTTGTCGGTGGTGTCTCATTTTATCTTGATAAATATTACAGCTGTATAGAGCCATTCAAAGTTAAACTCACTTGTACTCGGCGCGATAACTCTCTAATTGCAGAATTTTACTATGATGTCAATTACTTCAGGGCAGATACTATTGGGCGTTTAGCTGGACAATTTCAAACTTTATTAACTAGTACGACTGCAAATCCAGAGCAGAAAATAAGTCAATTAGAGATACTCAGCCAAAGCGATCGCCAACAGCTACTAGTTGAGTTTAACCAAACGCAGATTAATTATCCGCTTGACAAATGTATACATAAGCTTTTTGAAGAACAAGTAGAAAAAACACCTAATGACATTGCCGTTATATTTGAAGACCAACAACTCACCTATGCAGAGCTTAACCGCAAAGCTAATCAACTAGCTCATTACTTGCAAACACTGGGAGTCAAGCCGGAAGTTTTAGTTGGGCTTTGTGTAGAGCGATCGCTTGAAATGATTATAGGACTTTTGGGTATCCTGAAAGCTGGCGGAGCCTATCTACCGCTAGATCCAACCTTACCCAAAGAAGGTTTTGCCAGCCGATTGCAGAATATTGAAATACCTGTGATATTGACACAACAGCGATTCGTTGATAGCCTGCCAACAGATGTAGCGCAGATAGTCTGCTTAGATACAGATTGGGATAGCATTACTCAGTACAAAAATGAAAATCCCACCAGTGAAATGACAGCCCAGAATTTAGTTTATGTTTTGTTCACTTCTGGCTCTACTGGTAAACCCAAAGGAGTTGCGATCGAACACCGACAACTGCTGAATTACCTTCACGGAATTACACAGAGGTTAGACTTATCAGCAACAGCCAACTTCGCCACTGTTTCCACCTTAGCTGCCGACTTAGGTAACACCGGGATTTTTGCTGCTCTTTGTACTGGTGGATGTCTGCATATATTATCCACCGAGTGTGCTACTGACTCAACAGTCTTGGCAAAATACTGCCGCACCCATCCGATCGACTGTCTCAAAATTGTCCCCTCTCACCTCGCCACTCTTCTCGCCTCTGCACCATCCGATTCCATCTTACCCCGCCAGCAACTGATTCTGGGTGGCGAAGCTGCAAGCTGGCAACTTATTGAACAGATTCAGCAGCAAGCACCATCCAGCTTCATTTTCAATCACTACGGCCCTACAGAAGCCACCGTGGGAGTTACTACCTTCACAGTTGATCAGCAAATTAGTCATACACAGACAGTACCCCTTGGTCGTCCACTTGCCAATACGCAGATTTATTTGCTAGATGAACAACTGCAACCTGTGCCCATTGGCGTACAGGGTGAATTATACATTGGCGGTGCAGGGTTAGCTAGAGGTTATCTGAATCGCCCTGATTTAACGGCTGCACAGTTTATTCCCAATCCTTTTGCACAGACTGGTTCGCGTTTATACAAAACTGGTGACATAGCTCGTTACTTACCTGACGGCAATATTGAATTCATTGGGCGAGCCGATCACCAGGTAAAAATTAGGGGCTTCCGCATTGAACTTGGAGAAATTGAAACCATCCTGTCTCAACATCCCCAAGTGCAACAGGCTGTAGTGGCAGTTTGGGAAGATGATGGCAACAAATCCTTAGTAGCCTACGTTGTTTCTAAGCAAACACTCAATGTTAGCGAACTGCAAAGATTTCTTAGAGAGAAACTAGCAGAATACATGATGCCCTCAACTTTTATTATGTTGAAGGCTTTGCCACTGACACCCAATGGTAAAGTTAATCGTAATGTGCTACCAAAGCCAGATAGTCATCGCCCTGAATTAGAAGTAACTTATGAACCACCTCGAACCGAAGTCGAGCAAACCATTGCTCATATCTGGCGGCAGATGCTTCATGTTGAGAAAGTGGGTATTTATGATAATTTCTTCGACCTTGGTGGTCATTCATTACTCCTTGTTCAAATTCATGCTAAACTGCGAGAAGTTTTAAACACAAATATATCAATACTTAATTTGTTTGAATATCCAACTATCAACTCCTTGGCTAAATATTTAACACAACAACAAACTGAAACATCCTCATTTGAGGAAAGTAATCAACGAGCTGAAAGCCGCATTGCTTCCAGGCAGGCAAGAGCACAATCTAGGTAAAATTATCTGACCAAAAACAGGATTTTTAGGTGTGTACTTAAATCACCATCAGTGCAAATCATCAAACGATCAAGAAGGAAATTGTGATGAATAGCCTAGAAGAACAAAATAAAATAGGCGATTTAGATATAGCTGTTATTGGGATGTCGGGAAGGTTTCCCAGAGCTAAAAATATTGATGATTTTTGGCACAATCTGCGAGATGGTGTTGAATCAATTTCATTTTTTTCCCATCAAGAACTGGAGTCTGTAGGGGTAGATCCATCTTTCCTGAGTGACCCCAATTATGTTAAAGCAAACGCTGTACTGGAAGATATAGAATTATTCGATGCTTCATTCTTTGATTACTCTCCCAGAACCGCAGAAATTATGGACCCACAGCACCGCCTCTTTTTAGAAACTGCTTGGGAGGCTCTTGAAATTGCTGGCTATGATTCTAAAACTTATGAAGGTCGGATTAGTGTTTATGGTAGTGCTAGCATTAGCTCCTACTTTTTATTCAATCTTTTTTCCAACAGCGAACTGATAAAATTAGTCGGTCTTGACCAACTTAGGCATAACAATCGTACAGATAACCTGACCACACGAGTCGCTTATAAACTAGACCTGAAGGGGTCAGCTATCACTGTCCAAACTGGATGCTCTAGTTCATTAGTTGCCGTTCACTTAGCCTGTCAAAGCTTAATAGATCGTGAATCTGATATGGCTTTGACTGGTGGAGTTTCTGTAACGACCTTACAAAAGACCGGCTATTTATACCAAGAGGGGGGAATTTTGTCTCCCGATGGACACTGCCGCGCCTTTGATGTCAAAGCCCAAGGAACTGTGAGCGGTGATGGTGTGGGCATAGTCATTTTAAAGCGACTCGCAGATGCTCTAGCAGATGGAGATTGTATTCATGCTGTGATTAAAGGTTCAGCTATTAATAATGACGGTTCTGCAAAAGTTGGCTATACAGCTCCCAGTATTGATGGTCAAGCAAAGGTGATTGCTGAGGCTCTTGCAATGGCTAGGATTGAATCCGAGATGATCAGCTATGTAGAGGCTCATGGTACCGGAACAGTTTTAGGAGATCCTATTGAAATTGCCGCGCTCACCAAATCTTTTCGCGCCAGAACTGAGAAAAAGAATTTCTGTGCTATTGGTTCAGTAAAAACCAACATTGGACACCTAGATACTGCGGCTGGTGTTGCTGGTTTAATCAAGACCATTCTCGCACTTAAACACAAACAGATACCACCCAGCTTGCATTTCGAGCAGCCCAATCCCCAGATTGATTTTGCTAACAGCCCCTTTTATGTTAACAGTACGCTGTCCGAATGGAAGACAAAGGAAACACCACGCCGTGCAGGGGTCAGTTCCTTTGGCATTGGCGGTACTAATGCTCATGTGATTCTTGAGGAAGCCCCTGTGCAGGAGCAGGGGAGGCACGGGGAGCAGGGGAGGAAATATCATCTGTTAGTTCTTTCTGCAAAAACGGAATCGGCACTAGAGACTGCTACGACAAATCTAGTCAAGCACTTGCAGCAGCATCCCGAAATCAACTTGGCAGATGTTGCTTACACTCTGAGTGTGGGTCGGCGAATGTTTGACCATCGCAGAATAGTGGTTTGTCAAGACCTTAACGATGCGGTCAAAATTTTAGAGACAAAAGACCCACAACGAGTTTTTACCTATTTCCAGGAACCATCTGAGCGAGAGATTGTATTTATGTTTCCTGGTCAGGGGTCTCAGTATGTAGAAATGGGTCGAGAACTGTACCAGACTGAGCCAATTTTTCGGAAACAAGTTGATTATTGCTGTGAAATACTTATACCTATTTTAGGGCTAGACCTACGCACTATTCTGTATCCAAGGGAAGAACAGGCAACAGTAGCAGCACAGCAGCTGACACAAACTTATATTACTCAGCCAGCGCTATTTGTCGTTGAATACGCTTTGGCAAAGTTATGGATGGCGTGGGGAGTCCGTCCTTCTGCAATGGTTGGTCATAGCATAGGAGAATATGTGGCCGCAACTCTTGCTGGTGTGTTCTCTCTAGAAGATGCATTGATGCTAGTGACTACCCGTGGACAACTGATGCAGCAAATGCCTGCTGGTGACATGCTAGCTGTACCCCTACCAGAGAAAGAAGTGCAATCTTTGCTTGGCGAAGAACTTGCTCTAGCTGCAATCAACGCACCATCTCTGTGTGTAGTTTCGGGACCAAGGTCGGCGATTGATGAGTTGGACAACAGGTTGACTGAAGAAGGGGTTGACTGTCGTCGTCTGCATACATCAGGTGCCTTTCATTCTCAAATGATGGAGCCAATCATTGAGCCGTTCATGGCACAGGTAAAAAAAATTAACCTGAAAGCACCGCAAATTCCTTTTGTATCCAATATCAGTGGTAATTGGATTACCGCAGCCGACGCAACCGATCCAAGGTATTGGGCAAGGCATCTACGGCAAACAGTGCGCTTTGCTGGGGGTATTGCTCAGTTGCTGCAAAAGCCAGAGCAAATTTTCCTAGAAGTAGGGCCAGGGCGGACATTGACTACATTAGCTAGACGACATCCAGATAAAGTGGCTGACCAGGTTATGTTAACTTCGTTACGCCATCCACAAGAATGCAACTCAGATATAGCGTTTTTATTAAATACATTAAGTCAGCTATGGCTTACTGGAGTACAGATAGATTGGTCGGGATTCTATACTCATAAGCGGTGTCATCGCCTACCCTTGCCAACTTATCCCTTTGAGCGTCAGCGTCACTGGATTGATCCTAAAAGACAAGCAAGCGCTGTCAAGACGGATGTAGAGACTCTACCTGCAACCTCTCTACGCAAAAAAAATCCGGAAATGGCAAACTGTTTCTACATTCCATCTTGGAAACGCTCCCCATTACCCGTCAATCAACCAAGTGAGAATCCAGTTTTGTCCTGTACTCTTGTGTTTATCGATGAGTGCGGCTTGGGTGAAGAACTGGTGAAACGACTCGAACTTGAGGATCAAGATGCGATCGCTGTCAGGATCGGGTCCGAGTTTACTAAACTAAGCGATCGCTTGTTTACTCTGAATCCTCAACAACGTCATGACTATGAGACTTTACTTAATCAACTTTTAGCACAAAACAAGTTCCCAAAAACAATTGTTCATTTATGGAGTGTCACACCTGTTGATCCTATAGAGTTAGAACTAGAAACCATTGAGAAATCTCAAGAAACAGGATTCTATAGTCTGCTCTTTCTAGCACAGGCACTTGGAAAACAGAATTTTACTGATGAGCTGCAAATTGCGGTCATTTCCAACAATATGCAGGAAGTGGCAGGCGAAGAGTTGCTGTGTCCAGAAAAAGCAACTTTACTTGGACCGATTCGGGTCATTCCTCAAGAATACCCAAACATTAACTGTCGTAGCATTGATGTTGTTATTCCCAAATCAGCAAACTGGAGTGAGCAAAAACTCATAGACCAACTGCTTTTTGAGCTACAAACTCATATTTATGACCGAGTGATTGCCTATCGTGGTTTTCATCGTTGGGTGCAAAACTTTGAGCCGGTTCGATTGGATGAAGCAAAATACGAGCTACAGAGTCGTGATTTTTTAATTCAGGGTAAACAGGATAATGGTTTTAAAGCTAACTTATCCAAACCAACACAACAACGACCATCACTGATTAATCCTTATGTTGCTCCCAGGAATGAAACCGAGCAAACCCTTGCCGACATTTGGCAAGACCTTCTTGGGATTGGGGCAATAGGAATTCACGACAACTTCTTTGAGCTTGGTGGCGATTCACTTCTCATTGTTCAAGTTCGTAGCCAACTGCGAGAAAAGCTTAACAGAGATATATCAATTTCCGACTCATTTGAATATCCGACCATAAATGCCTTGGCAAAACATCTCATCGGCAAAGAGGATGAACAACCTGCCTATCAGCAAGCCTCTGACCGCGCCAAGAGGCGAAATGAAGCTATTGGAGCAAACAGCCAACAGATGAAGCGAAACCTAATCAAGCAAAATAAGAAGACAGATGGATAATCTAGAATCTCACGATTCCTTAAAAGGAATAGCCGTTATCGGGATGGCCGGTCGTTTTCCTGGAGCCAAAAGTACTGATGAGTTTTGGCAGAATTTGTCCCAAGGACGGGAGTCGATTTCATTCTTTACTGATGAGGAATTACTGTCAGAAGGTGTAGACCCAACTTTGCTGCGTAACCCTCACTATGTAAAAGCCGGATCTGGGCTGTCAGACATAGAGATGTTTGACGCTCAATTCTTTGGCTTCACGCCTAGTGAAGCTGAAGTTATGGACCCACAACATCGTCTTTTTTTGGAGTGTGCCTGGGAAGCTCTTGAAAATGCAGGTTACGACCCTGAAACATATGAAGAGTTTATAGGAGTTTACGCAGGTAGCAACCTAAGTACCTACTTACTGAACAACCTGATCTCAAATCATGACCTTCTCAAATCGTTAAGTGGGACAATCATTATTACTGGTAATGAGAAAGATCACATACCTACACGGGTTTCTTACAAATTGAACCTCAAGGGACCGAGCCTTAACGTTAGTACTGCTTGTTCCACGTCATTGGTAGCAGTTCATCTAGCATGTCAAGGATTGCTGAGTTACCAATGTGACATGGCTCTATCTGGTGGTATTGCAGTACGAGTTCCGCAAAATAAAGGTTATTTGTATCAAGAAGACGGAATGACTTCTCCCGATGGTCATTGCCGCACTTTTGATGCTAAAGCACAAGGCACCGTTTTCGGTAACGGTATGGGCATTGTTGTGCTAAAGAGATTAGAAGAAGCACTGGCAAATGGCGACTGCATTTATGCAGTTATTAAGGGTTCAGCCATTAATAACGACGGTTCTTTGAAAGTGGGCTATACAGCACCTAGCGTGGATGGACAAGCTGCGGTCATTGCTGAGGCTCAGGCGATCGCTGAGTTTACTCCTGAGACAATTACCTATGTAGAATGCCACGGAACAGGTACAGTTATGGGCGATCCTATTGAAGTTAGGGCGCTGAAAAAAGTATTTAGTGCAGGAACAAACAAGAAGCGCTTCTGCGCCATTGGTTCAGTAAAAACTAATATCGGACATTTAGATAGGGCATCTGGTGTTGCAAGCCTGATCAAGACCGTGCTTGCACTCAAACACAAGCAAATACCACCCAGCTTGCATTTTGAGCAACCCAATCCCGAAATTGATTTTGCCAACAGTCCTTTTTACGTCAATACTACATTGTCTGAGTGGAAGACGAACGGCACCCCTCGCCGTGCGGGAGTCAGTTCTTTTGGCTTTGGTGGGACTAATGCCCATGTGATTCTGGAAGAAGCCCCAGTTGTTGAACCATCTGGTCCGGCTCGTCCCTGGCAATTGTTGTTGCTATCTGCCAAGACTAGTACAGCACTAGAAACAGCCACAGCTAATTTAGCTACCCACTTAAAGCAGCATCCTGATTTGATTCTCGCTGATGTAGCTTACACTCTTGGTATCGGCCGTCGCGCTTTTGACTATCGGCGGATGCTGGTGTGCGAGACAATTGAAGATGCAGTGAAAACACTATCTCCTCAAGATCCTCAACGAGTTTTCACCCACTACCAAAAGCCCTGTAATCGCTCTGTCGTGTTCATGTTTCCCGGACAGGGTACACAGTATGTGGAGATGGGTCGAGAACTGTACCAGAGCGAGCCAATTTTCCGAGAACAGGTTGATAAATGCTGTGAACTGCTAAAATTTCACTTGACAATTGATTTGCGCTCTGTGCTGTATCCAAGCAAAGAAGAAATCCAAGAAGCAACACAGCACCTTAAACAGACTCATATCACCCAGCCAGCGCTGTTTGTGATTGAATACTCGTTGGCTCAATTGTGGATAGCTTGGGGAGTATGTCCCGAAGCAATGATTGGTCACAGTATAGGAGAGTATGTAGCAGCTTGCCTTGCTGGTGTGTTCTCTCTAGAAGATGCATTAGCATTGGTAGCAGCCCGTGGACAACTGATGCAGCAAATGCCTGCTGGCGATATGCTGGCTGTATCCCTACCAGAAAAAGAAGTGCAATCTTTGCTAGGCGAAGAACTTGCCCTAGCTGCAATCAACGGGTCATCCCTGTGCGTGGTTTCCGGCCCCCGCTCGGCGATTGATGAGTTGCAAAACCAACTTACTCAGCAAGCTGTGGACTGTCACCGTCTGCATACATCAGCTGCCTTTCATTCCCAAATGATGGACCCAATCATCCAGAGGTTCCTAGATCGGGTAAAAAAAATCAACCTGAAGCCTCCGCAAATTCCTTTTGTGTCCAATGTGACTGGCACTTGGATCGCTGCAACTGAGGCAACCAATCCAAGCTACTGGGCAAGGCATCTACGGCAAACAGTACGCTTTGCTGAAGGGGTTGCACTGTTGCTGCAAAAGCCAGAGCAAATTCTGTTGGAAGTTGGCCCTGGCCGGACGTTGACTACATTAGCTAGACAGCATATAGAACAAGACGAGCAACAGATTGTACTTTCTTCGTTACGCCATCCAAAAGAGCAACAGTCGGATGTCGCCTTTTTGCTCAACACACTCTCGCAGCTCTGGCTTACCGGAGTAGAAATAAATTGGTCAGGCTTTTACGCTAATCAACGGCGTTATCGAACTCCCTTGCCAGTGTATTCATTTGATCGACAAAGATACTGGATTGAACCACAACCCTCAGCCGCGCCTGTGACTACGTTCCCAGAAGCGTTACACAAACAGCTGAATCTTGCTGATTGGTTCTACATTCCAGTCTGGAAAAAGTCCCAGCCGCTTGAGCCTGTTGAAAATGCAGAACTGGTAAAGCAGAAGTCGTGTTGGTTAGTCTTTGTCGATAGGTGTGATGTGGGATCGCTTCTCGTAAAACGCCTGCAACAACAAAGTCAATATGTCATTACCGTGATCGAGGGAGAGCAATTTACCAAACTTCACGAGTATGCATATTCCATCAACCCTCAACAAAGGGATGACTATGATGCCTTGTTCCAAGCTCTGATTGAGCAGGATTTAACCCCACAAATAATTGCTCACTTCTGGGGCATTACAGCGAACAATCAGACACCCTCAGGAATTGAGTCTTTTGAAACAAATCAGTATTTTGGCTTTTACAGTTTGCTTTTTCTAGCCCAAGCAGTTGGACAACAAGAGATTACCGATCCGCTTGAAATGCTGGTAGTTACCAATAATATTCACGATGTGACCGGTGATGAGAGCCTATGCCCCGAAAAAGCAACGGTAATCGGATCGTGTAAAGTCATTTCCCAAGAATATCCGAATATTATCTGCCGTAGCATTGATGTTGTTCTTCCACAACTTGAAAGACAAAAGCAGAAACTGATAGACCAACTTGTAGCAGAAGTTACAATACAGCCAACTGACTTAATCATTGCCTATCGTGAACATCATCGCTGGGTTCAAACTTTTGAAGCCGTCCATTTAGAAGAAGCGATCGCGGGGAAAACACGGCTGCGGCAAAAGGGAGTCTACTTGATCACAGGTGGACTGGGAGGTATTGGTCTGGAACTGGCGAAATATTTAGCTCAGACAGTGCAAGCCAAACTGGTTTTGGTCGGGCGTTCTGGTCTTCCTAAAAAAGATGAGTGGGAACAATGGTTGGCGACTCATGATGACCAGGATTCTGTAAGCATCAAAATAAAAAAAGTGCAGACGCTAGAGGAGTTAGGTGCCTCTGTTTTAGTGAAAAGCGCTGATGTCGCCGATCTTCAACAGATGCAGTCAGTAATCGTTCAGGTATCTGAGGACTTTGGTGAAATTCATGGTGTCATCCACGCTGCTGGGATTGCTGGTGGAGGCATAATTCAATTAAAAACCCCGCAAGCAGCAGCAAGTGTTATGGCTTCCAAGGTGAAAGGAACATTAGTACTTGATGCCATCTTTAGGGATGTGAAGTTAGATTTTTTGGTAATTTGTTCATCTGATAGTTCAATTTTAGGTGGATTAGGGCAGGTAGACTATTGTGCAGCTAATGTTTTTCTTGACTGTTTTGCTCACCGGAGTTACTCCAGACAAGGTTCATTCACTGTATCTATCAACTGGAGTGGCTGGCGAGACATGGGGATGCTAGTGAACACAGCCGTCCCAGAGCAACTAAAAAAATGGCGTGAACAGAAAATAAAAGAAGGAATACCAACAAAAGAGGGTGTTGATGCATTTAGCCGTATTATCTACAGTGGACTACCTCAGGTTGTTGTCTCCCCACAAGATTTACAGACTCGGATTCAGCAGAGATATTCAAAAATGTCGCTGGAAGAGCATTTAACAGGCCTAGAAGAGCATTTAGCGTCGGCTCCTTTCTCTAAACCAACCCATCCCCGCCCCAACTTGGGGAATGATTACGTTGCTCCCCGCACTCCTGTGGAACAAAGCGTTGCCAATATTTGGCAACAACTCCTTGGAATTGAGCGCTTAGGCATCCATGACAATTTCTTTGAGTTAGGCGGACACTCGCTACTAGCAACCCAAGTTATTTCTCAACTGCGAAAATCTTTCCCAATAGAATTGCCTCTACGTAGTCTCTTCCTTGAATACTCTACTATTGCCAAGTTGGCTGAACTTATTGAAAAAATGGTTATGGAGAAAATCGAACAATTATCTCAAGAGGAAGCTCAACGTCTTTTAGGAGTTTAATTTTGACTAAAACCACGCGATGTGCAACTTATTCTTGAAACCCTGCTTCCATTCCTCTCCCCGAAAGGTCGATAGGCTTTGATTCTTGCTCCCCTTCCCTTGCAGGGAAGGGGTTGGGGGTTAGGTCTCAGAGAAAGTTGCACACGGCGTAAAACCCCTTTTTTAGACGCTACGCGAAGGCGTAATTCGTAATTACCATTGCATAAGGGTTTTAGACATTTTAAATTGGTGGTTTATTTACGCCGTGCTCTACTAGTTTTCATCTGTTATTAAAATAGCAATAAAGTAGCAATATGTCTGAACCAGATGCGCTTTCAGGGCAAAAATCTAATTTGTCACCAGTAAAACGGGCGCTTTTTGAAAAGTGGATGCAAGGTAAATTTACAGATCAGGTGATTCCTCGACGTTTACAACAGAACCCTGTTCCCCTGTCCTTTGCCCAAAAGCGCCTGTGGTTCCTTGACCAGTTGCACCCCGGTCAATCCTTATACAACGAACCCTACGCTTTCCGCTTCAATGGCTCGCTTAACAAGACCGCACTGGCACAAAGCCTTAACGAAATTGTGCGGCGTCATGAAGTTTTGCGTACTAATTTTACCATAGTAGATGGGCAACCCTTCCAGGTCATCGCCCCAACTTTGGCTCTGGCTCTACCGATAGTGGATCTACAGTTGCTGCCAAAGGATGAGCTAGAGGCAGAGGTACAACGTCTTGTAACTGAGGAACAGGCGCGACCCTTTGATTTAACGAACGATCCATTGGTGCGAGTCACTCTGCTGCAATTAGACGAAGCTCAGTACGTGTTGCTGTTCACAATGCATCACATTGTGTGTGACCAATGGTCTTTTGGGGTAATCATCCGAGAAATAGTGGCTCTTTATGAAGCTTTTTCTGTAGGTAAGCTTTCACCGCTCCTGGAACTTCCAATCCAGTATGCAGACTTTGCTGTCTGGCAGGAGCAGTGGCTCCAGGGAGAAGTGCGAGAGGCTCAACTGTCATACTGGAAGCAGCAATTGAGCAGTACTCCAAATATACTAGAGTTACCCACTGACCGTCCTCGTCCACCGATTCAGACCGATCAAGGCGCAAAACAATCTCTGGTTCTGTCCAAGCCCCTAACCGAAGCTCTTAAGACACTAAGCCAGCAGGAAAAGGTGACGTTATTCATGATGCTACTGGCAGCGTTTCAGACGTTGCTCTACCGCTACACTGGTCAGGATGACATCGTGGTAGGCACCCCCATCTCTGGTCGCAACCGAGCTGAAATCGAGGGACTAATTGGATTTTTTGTCAACACCTTGGTCATGCGTACTGACCTTTCAGGTACCCCAAGTTTCCGAGAGATTTTGAACCGAGTGCGAGAGGTTGCCTTGGGAGCTTACACGAACCAAGACTTGCCCTTTGAGCAGCTTGTGGAGAAATTGCAACCGGAGCGAAACCTGAGCCACACACCGTTATTTCAGGTGATGTTCCAACTCCAGAATACTCCAAGCACGACTTTGGAGCTACCAGGTTTAACCTTAAGCCCTTTGGAGTTCGATAAAAAAACAGCGAAGTTTGATCTAACCCTAGTTATGGTAGAAATCAAGCAAGGGCTGATGGGAACTCTGGAGTACAATACCGATCTGTTCAATGCAGATA
>NZ_JBTYKD010000305.1:0-18560 GCF_054880495.1 Nostoc sp. | reverse complement strand
GACCAACCTACGAATACGAAGCGATCGCGCTTGAGCCAGTCGTCGAGAACGTCAAACCACCCTCTACTGGGTGCGCGTCCAACTGCGATGGTCATCGGACTAAAATCCTCTTTTTTTACTAAAATTGCAACGTTTTTAAGGCAGTACGGAGAGCTAGTGCAACCAACTCCCGTGAGGAATTAACGTTTTTTTGACAATCTCAACAGCCTGAAAGCAACTGAGATTCTGAGAGCTTACTGATTTGAAATCAGCATTTCTCTTTGTTTATGTCATTACACGTACCATCGGCTAGTAATCTAGTTTGTGGTAACTTAATGATTCTTAATTTATCACACTAGTCCGGGTTTTGCCTGATACACAACAAGCAAGTCAGGTATGAAACACTAACCTGATAATTAATATAAATATCAGAATTTTTACAATTTGACACAAGTTTTCTCAGAAATCTGAAAAAATTTAGTGGAGATGGGCTTATGTAGGTAACTCATTCTCCAGAGGTCAAAAATAGTCAGGGAGCAGCGAAGAAAGAATTTTTAACAAATATATAGATTCTATGGGTAGCAGGAACAGTGAGAGGCGCAGTTGAGTTTTTGTCAACGATGTTTGGTAAAATGTAAATGGTTACTTCGCCGCCACGATCGCTGATACACCTCTGGAAAACCCATGTGAAACGTTGGACAACGGGAAAGGAAGTTGGCACATCTTGACTAATACAAATAGCCTAAGTGGTTTGTCCCATAGTGCAAGTAAGCCAGCATCATCCGGGACAGTAAAATTTGTGGGGTACAGGGTCAAGAATTCATAACTGGATGTAAAAGCGTTCAGTGTGCGAATATGTCACAACGAGTATCTCACGGGCAATGGTAGTTAAATGACGGCATCAACAACGATTAACAAGGGCAATCGCCTCCTGCATCAAAATGTTCTCGGTTCTCGTCGGTTCAGTAACTACTGGTGGGCAACTATCGTTACCTTGGGAGCAAGCGGCTTTTTATTGGCTGGCATATCCAGTTATTTAAAAGTTAATTTACTCATAGTTTCCGATCCAACTCAACTGGTATTTTTCCCCCAAGGACTGGTGATGGGGTTATATGGCACTGCTGGCTTGCTATTAGCCACATACCTCTGGCTAGTGATTTTATTGGACGTGGGCGGCGGTTACAACGAATTTAATCAGGAAACTGGCACAATCAAAATCTTTCGTTGGGGATTTCCTGGCAAAAACCGCCGCATTGAGATTAACAGCCGCATAGAAGATGTGCAATCTGTGCAAATAGCCGTCAAAGAAGGTCTTAATCCCCTTCGCGCCCTCTATCTACGCCTTAAAGGCCGACGAGATATACCCTTAACACGGGTTGGACAACCGTTATCTTTAACAGAGTTGGAAACAGAAGGCGCAAAGTTAGCCCGCTTTTTGGGAGTGTCGCTAGAAGGACTGTAAGGGAGTGGGGAGTAAGAATTTTAGATTTTAGACTTCGGCGTGAGCGCTGAGTCGAACGCTTTCGGATTTTAGATTGAAATTTAATCTAAAATCCAAAATCCAAAATTGAATTGCCCCTCGAAACGATAAGATACTCTGGTTAAATCAGTAACTGGCAATGCGGTTAAAAATTTCCCAATTTTTGCTTTCTTTGGTACTCATTAGTGGCTTGATGTTGGGTGGATGTTCAACACAGCAAGTCGCTTCTAATTCATCTTCTCCAACCTCAACCACAAGTGAGGCAAGCATCAAGACAACTACTCAAGCAACATCTGTATCTCAAACTAGTAATGAGACTATTCCTGGAATCACAGATTTACCACGGCTAGAAGGCAAGGCTACTGTGGTACTGACGGTTAAAGGCTCGCCGATTACTATCGAAGTAGACGGCACTGATGCCCCAATTACAGCTGGCAACTTTGTGGATTTAGTCCAAAAGGGCGTGTACGATGGTTTAGCTTTCCATCGAGTTGTCCGCGAACCCCAACCGTTTGTTGTTCAAGGGGGCGATCCTCAAAGCAAAAACCCGAAAGTTCCAGTAGATAAACTGGGAGAAGGTAGTTATATTGACCCAAAAACTGGAAATGCTCGTTATATACCTTTAGAAGTTAAGCCAAAAGGTTCAGATACACCGATTTACAATAAACCATTTGATGCTACTGCTCAACCCGTCGTATTGCCCCATAAGCAGGGTGCAGTAGCGATGGCGCGATCGCAACAACCAGATTCTGCTTCTGCCCAGTTTTACTTTGCTTTAGCTGATCTCGCCTTCTTAGATGGCAACTACGCTGTGTTTGGCAATGTGACTCAAGGCTTTGCTGTAGTGAACAAAATTCAGCAAGGCGATCGCATTGACTCTGCTAAAGTCACCCAAGGGGCTGAAAATCTAAAAACACCTGGACAGTAGGAGAAATCAATTCAAAATTCAAAATAAAGAATTGAATGTTTGAATAGCGAAAGATTCCTCACTCGCAAAATTCCAATTGGTTAAGGTTTGTGTCACTGGTATTGGTTTAATTTCCGCCTTGGGTGGAAGCTTGGAGGATAGTTGGCAAAATTTGCTAGCAGGTAAATCTGGAATTCGATTACATCAACCATTTCCAGAACTGAAACCACTTCCTTTAGGTTTGATTAGTCAACAACCATCTGAGTTAACAATATTAACTCAGATGGTTGTTTCTTCTGCTTTGCAAGATGCTGGATTAGTTCTAGCTTTAGCTGATTGTGCTGTAGTCATTGGATCGAGTCGATCTTATCAAGCGTCTTGGGAAATGCTAGCAAGGCAAATGTATGGAGATGCGGCGAATTTCTCGGTGTCCTCTTTAGGAAATTGGCTAGATACATTACCTCACATGAATGCGATCGCAGCTGCAAGACAAATTGGTGCATCGGGGATAGTTTTGGCACCGATGGCAGCTTGTGCTACTGGAATTTGGTCTATTGCCCAAGCAGCTTTACTTATACAAACTGGGCAATGTCAACAGGCGATCGCTGGCGCAGTGGAAGCACCAATTACACCCTTAACTTTAGCAGGGTTTCAGCAGATGGGTGCTTTAGCGAAAACTGGGGCTTATCCCTTTGATTTGCACCGAGAAGGCTTAGTATTAGGCGAAGGCGCAGCTGTGTTTGTCTTAGAATCAGCAGAGTTGGCAAAGCAGCGTCAAGCAAAAGTGTATGGTGAAATTCTCGGTTTTGGCTTAACCAACGATGCATATCATAGTAATTCATTAGAACCTAAAGGGAAAAGTGCGATCGCAGCCATCAAACAATGTCTAGAACGTAGTTGTCTCTCACCAGCCGACATTGATTATATTCATGCTCATGGCACAGCTACCCAGCTAAATGACCGCATAGAAAGCATGGTAATTCAGCGTTTGTTTCCTCAAAGAGTGGCAGTTAGTTCCACCAAAGGAAGCACAGGTCATACATTAGGAGCATCTGGAGCTTTAGGTGTAGCTTTTTCTCTCATGGCATTAAAGCATCAAATATTACCGCCTTGTGTAGGATTGCAGCAGCCAGAGTTTGATTTAGATATCGTTACAGCCGCTCGTCTCAGTAAAATTAGGCAGGTCTTATGTTTGAGTTTTGGTTTTGGTGGACAGAATGCAGCGATCGCATTGAGAGAGAATGAAGGCACTTAAACCTAAATGTTATGTAACTCTTGTGTGATGGGCAGCGTTCGACTGAGCGCTCACGCCGAAGTCTTGCCCAGTCTAATCATGCAAGTTAAATGTAAAACAGCTTACCAACCCTAAGGAACTTGCAAGTAAAAGCCATCAATGCACTAATGCACTATATAAATCTCTCGGTTCAGCAGCAGCTATGCAGTTCTTGACACTGTTACACAAAACTCTTACTGATTATGTACAAATCTCTAGAACAATATATCAAGATCAGACTATAGATGAAATTTTTACTAGGGCAAAACAAAATTGGCAAGATTAATTATAATCATGCGAGCGCAAAGCGCGACCTAGTAATCGCATCTCTAACTAAAATTGAGATTGGAATTTAATAAAAGAATCTTTATGCCTAAAATAGTAGCAGATTGAGCTAATTTCTCGTCTGCTGTCACCAGAGAAAAATTATTAATGCTACATACAGCTAAATGCAAAGCATCCAAAGTTTTTAAAGGGAGATCGAACCTGGGCAAACACACGAGCTTCTCGCTCCTCTTGGTTCCAAGTAATAATCGCTTTGTGAACTGGCAATATAACTCGGCTATTATCTGCCAAATTCGCACGCATGTCATGTTTAAAAGGAAGATTCAGTAACGCTACTGCTTCTGGCGGTAGACAAAGCTCATCTGTAAATCCTGTGTCTACTACAAACTCAATCGGGAAGTCAGCGCGATTGGGAATCTGAAATGGAATAGTAATAACCGCGTGTCCATCATCTACAATACCCGAGATCACTTAACCACACGCTCCATGACACCACCACCAAAAGCTGCACCGACGTTGTACCCGATTTTGATTCCGAAGAGGCGAGCATTGGGATGTTTCTCACTCAGGTAGTCAGCAGCGCGTAAGCTATTTTTATCAACCTTATAGTCACCTGTTTCAATATCAATGATGACCATTTTGCCGACGTTTTCTTCGATTTCCACTTCTTGGCGGATTCTGCTTTCGTACAGTTGCTCTGCACGTTGAGCAACATCTTCACGGCTTAAAAGGATCGCTTGCATATACTGACTTCTAATCTTTATGCTGTATCTCTAAGAATTCCTTCATCATACAACATGATGAGTAGGTTGAAAGCCCCCACCTAGCAGTTTTCAGCCGCTCCACTAGAGGCTGAAGGCGATCGCGTGCAGTTCTTCTCTAGCTTTTGAAGTCCTAAAATTAGGAGAAACACAATATTCGTTTAAGTCAAACTGTTATTGATTTTGCACTGAAAGAAGCTGGAGAAAGTTCATAACCTGCTTCTGTTAAGCAGATAAACAAGAAAATATTACTTAACAGATGGAACTATTGCCAGTACGTAGTTTACCAACCTAGCTATCGCCTAAAATCATCGTGTATGGAAAGTGCGTAGTTTACCGCCGTAGGCATCGCCTAAAATTATCGTGTAATCAAAAGAGCGATCGCCTAAAATCATCGTGTCATCTGGTAGAGTAGATCCCCGACTTCTTTAAGAAGTCGGGGATCTGAATATATTAGGAAGTGCGATCGCTGTGAGTTTTTGGTTCATTCAAAAAGTGTGATCGCATGAAAGAATCGTGTTATCGAAAGTGCTATCGCTTCTCCTAGTATCTCACAGATCGCTTATGATAAATGCATTCTCGTATGTCTGAGAGTTTAAACCATGTCTCTCGCTGAGTTAATTCCTTTGGTGAACAATCTGAGCCAGTCAGACAAATTATCACTCTTCAAACTTCATCAGTCCGCTCCAACCCGGTTGTTATGTCGTGTCTTGACCGATTGCCTCAGACTATATCCGTTTGAGCAATTCATCATACTCATCGTGTGTGCCAATCCAGTACCAATAAATGCGATCGGATTCCAATAAACCCAGAACGCGATAGTTAAGACTGACACGAGCAGAGTAAATTGGTTGTCGCTGACTGAGTCGTTTGAATTGAAGACTCGGATGGTAGGGGTCTTCTTTCCAAAGAGCATAGGCTGTAACGGCTTGCTCCTGAACCGATGCAGGAAGAGCATTCAGCCGTTTACGAAACGACTTAGTAGCACTTGATTTCATTTTTGTGTTGGGAAAACTTCATCAAGTGAAACGGTTTCACCTTCTGCAATTTCCTGACGCACCATTGTAGCCATATGATCCCATTGATCGTCTGTCGTGGCAGTAAAACGAGTTTCCCATTTTTGCTCATCTTGCAATTCTGCCAAGAATCGAGCCGCAATCGCATCTTGCTGATCAGCTGGAAGTTTTTCAATTCGGGCGATCGCCTGTCGCAGCAGTTCAGTCATAGTTCAATAGCAGAAAACATTGCAATTCCACACAGTTTCTTAATTTTAACCGATATACCGATATCAAGATTGCTGCTGGCGTGGGGGTACAAATTTCCAGTCGCTAATTATATCTTCGCATTCCTTGTAAGTGTCAATTAGCTCTTGCTCAGACGACAGCCCTCCCAGAAATCTCATCAAACCAACATTGAGATACCTGATAGCGCAGCGAAAATTGTTTGCTTTTTCGCCAAGATTGATTGAGTTTACAACTCCAAATGATAACGCGCTAACAAAAGCAAAGATGCGTGTATAAAAGTCTCCTAGCTCGTGTGTAAAGGTCGCAACGATCAATGATGATCCAATTGCTAAAATCCCCAAAGAGATATGAGCAAATTGTAAGCAATTAGCACCAAGATTCCAGGTACGCTGATACCTCTGCATTCTTGAAAGTATATCTTTGTTATTACTCATATTGTTTTCTTACCGAGGGATAAATGAAGCCCTCACATAACAGCCACCAGCCATCTTAACTGAAGCGATCGCTTTTGCGACAACACCGATAACCTTTCTTTGTCAGTGCGCTTCAACCGGGTTGTTATGCCGCGATCGCTACACAGTTCAGGCTAATTTTGTGGAGACTCATTCAGTTGCTGCTGAAGTTAGTTGGACTTCCTTGATCGATAAGCCTGTGGAAGGGGCAATAATGTCGATCGCCACTCCTCTGAGCAAGAGGTTGATTGCGATCGCCTCAAATCATAGTGTCATGAAAAGTGCGTAGTTTACCGCCATAGGCATCGCCTAAAATCATCGTGTCATCTGGGAGACTAGATCCCCGATTCTTAAAGAAGTCGGGGATCTGAATATACTAGGAAGTGCGATCGCACCAAATAATCATGTAATGGAAAGAGCGATCGCCTAAAATATCACGTCATCAAAAGTGCGATTACATAAAATATCATGTCGTGACAGGTTAGTTACCGAAGCATACTTGGAGGGAACCTCCATTATCACCAAGTGCATTGTCAGCATCGTTAATTCTCATATCCACTGCACCAAAGGAACCATTAAAAGATATAGGACTTTGAATCCACAATCTCCCTTGTCCACTTCCCATTAATAAAGCACCGAAAGGGAAGCTCTGATCAAATTTGTACTGATTGTAAGGTGCGAGAGACTCAGCATCACGGCCACTATGTCCATAAGGACCGACTGAAGAATAATTTCGAGTATCAACACTCCAACCTCCACTAATATTTGTGACCCTAGTAAAACTACCAGGTAGATTGAAATGTTGCCATCCACTTCTTGAATCAACAGAGACACAGGCAGAACTGGATGTAGGTTGTGGAGTTGGAGGCGGAGTTGGTACAGATCCTTTGGCAAGAATTTGATCAACTTCGCGCTGTAGAGATAAACGTAGATCATTTTGATTAGTGAAGCCAACACATTTAAGATTGACTCTCAAAAAGCCCTGAATGTCAGAGGTTCTTTTTCGAGAACGAGGTATCGCCTCTAACGTCAACTGTAGTGTGGCATTGCTTGTTGCTGCTTGCTTTGATAACGATAGGTATTGACTTGAAAGCTGCTCTAAACGTTGCCTTGCATCTATTTTGATCTTGTCGAGAACGGAAACCTTGCCACCAATGTAATTCGGCGACAGCATGTCCGGCGTAGAAATTCAGGCCAATCTCATGGCCAGTTTGATGACAGATTCATTTTTACAAATTCCGCCGCAATGGGTCGAGTTGATAATCGTTATTTTCGGGGCATTTTTGATAACTACTGGTATTTACAGGTATCAAAATTGGCATTTATTATTGCTAGTTTTTGTAATATTTGGCGGTTACTTTGCAGGATGTTTAATTATCTGGAAATATAAATGGATATTATCAATTATTCTGCCTTTATTCGTGTGGACAGCAACTGGGATATCTGTTTTTATCTATTTCATTTTGGGGCGACAAAAAGAGGTTATTACTCTGCAAAACTATCAAATTAGCCAACTAAAGGCAGTTGAACAAGAAGCTATTCTTTCCCGCACACGCAAAATCCTCCATCGCACCGCTTCTGATATCCATGATGGGGCTTTGCAAGATTTGAAGCTGGTGATGGACAAAATTGAATTGGAATCTCATTTAGATGTCGATTCAATTTTAGACAAGTTGGCAGCTTTAGGGCAAGAAATTAGGGATAAATTGTATAACATTCGTCGTTTAGCTGAGAAAATGGAGGTGACTCCAGCATTACGACAAGGGTTATATCTAGGAATTAGCGCCAAGCTGCAAGATTTAGTCAATTCTGGAAAGTTAACTTTAACAGTGATTACAGAACTTCAGCCTCTCCAAGAACCAGAATTAAACAGTGTTTGGATTGAACACCGAGAGGAAATTTATCGCTTTTTGGGCGAAGCACTGAATAATGTGATCCAACACGCACAACCACCTCACGGTACTGCTACCCAAGTGTGTATTAGTTTAGAGCAACAGGGAGTCAGATGTACTCTGGCGATCGCAAACGATGGATCAATTATAAACTCTACTACCTGTGAACGCAAAAAAGGTGGCTATGGCACTAAAATGATGGATGCGATCGCCTCTGAACTTCCAGATGGTGCATGGGAAATGTCAGCTTTGCCTGATGGACAAGTACGAGTTACACTGAGTTGGCGCTTATCCTAAGTTGATCTGGCTCAATAAATTCATCCACGCCAAACACGATTAAAATGAATACGCAACTCGCGCTTCCTCAAGGAGTATCAATCCGTGCAGCCGGACTTAATAGGCTTGGAAATTAGCAAAGGAGAACTGAGACGTTTGACTGGGTTCGATCCAGAAGACGTTTTTAGACCTTCTGTTTTGCGAGATAGCAAGAAGCGATTAGGGTTTTTCATCAATGAAATGCTGGTGACGCTGGCGCTAACGCCAATAATTGTTGGCTTTGTTTATGCGTTTATTATTCTGCCGACAATTGGATCTTCAATTCGACTCGGAATTCTTTTACTAATTTTAGTGCCAATCCCGATATTAGTTGGGCGATCGCTCTGGCGACAATTAACCTGTCCCGAAGGACTGACAATACTTTTAGATGAAGTTAATAAATATCATGACCTGATTAACACCATAGATATTAATGACCAATTGGCAGCATCAGGAAACGTCGAAAGCAGTATCCATGACCGAGATCAAGTCACCGCCGCCCTGCAACTGATTAGAGAAGATTTAGTCCGGGCTCTGAAAACGGAACGAATTTTGCGAGATAATAAAAAATTGCTTGCTAATAACCAAGAGTTATTTGTAAATAATTTAGCCAGTCTGCAAGCTTTACAACTTAGTAGTCAAGCAGGCGAATATGCTCAACTGCTAAATCAATCATTGCAAATTGCGATCGATGTGCAAGCAGAAATCAGAAAATTACACAAAAGCTAAGAGAATGTTTGAGAAGCACTAGAAGGCGACTAGAAGTCGCAGCTACACAGACTTGTGTTGAGCGGAGTCGAAATACAAAACCTGCCTCCGCAGGTTAGAAAACCCTTGATTTATTAGTCCACGGAGGTGGACGAGAGCTTGTGTAGTAGCGACTTCTAGTCGCCTAATACTTTTAAAACATCCTCTAAGTAGAGATTAGTTAAATGAGCAACAAACCTAAAATAATTGTCCTGGATGATGACCCTACAGGTTCTCAAACAGTCCACAGCTGCTTGCTGCTAATGCGTTGGGATGTGGACACTTTACGCGCCGGGTTGCAGGATGATTCGCCGATTTTATTTGTACTGACTAATACTAGATCGCTAACGCCACAGTCAGCTACATCTGTAACCATAGAAGTTTGCCAGAACCTAAAAATCGCCTTGAATGCTGAAGGGATTGACGATTTTCTGATTGTCAGCCGTTCTGATTCTACCTTACGGGGACATTATCCCGTTGAAACCGATGCGATCGCACAAGAACTCGGACCCTTTGATGCTCATTTTCTCGTTCCAGCTTTTTTTGACGGTGGACGCATCACCCGTGACAGTGTGCATTACTTAATTATTGCCGGTGTACCCACTCCAGTCCATGAAACTGAATTTGCCCGTGATTCAGTCTTCAGCTACCATCACAGTTACTTACCCAAGTATGTCCAAGAAAAGACTCAAGGACGAATTACTGCCGAAACTGTAGAAAGATTTCTCCTAGCCGATATTCGCACTGGTAGTTTAGAACGCTTGTTACAACTCAATGGTAATCAGTGCGTTGTCGTCGATGCTGAAACTCAAGATGATCTCAACCGCTTTGCAGTAGACATATTAGCAGCAGCAAGTCAAGGGAAACACTTTCTGTTTCGCAGTGCCGCCAGTATTTTAACAGCAATAGCCGCTTTACCACCCCAACCCATTGCTGCCGAAAAGATGGCGCAGTACGTGCGACAAGGCAAACCAGGTGCGGTGATTGTTGGTTCCCATGTGAAAAAGACTACTCAGCAATTAGAGGCGCTGTTGCAAATAGAAGGGGCTGTGGGAATCGAAGTGAATGTAGCGCGATTACTTGATGATGATCCAAATCAATCTGCTACACTGCTAACTGAAATTCAGAAAAGTGCACGGGCGGTACACGAAGCTGGCAAAACACCAGTGGTTTATACTAGCCGTCAGGAACTGAGTTTTAAAGATGTCAAAACACGATTGGAGTTTGGGACAAAAGTTTCAAGTTTATTGATGGATATTGTGCGCGGTTTACCATCTGATATAGGATTCTTAATCAGTAAGGGTGGTATTACCTCTAATGATGTTTTGAGTAGTGGACTCGCTTTAACTTCAGCCCGTTTACTCGGTCAAATTTTAGCTGGTTGTTCAATGGTGTTAACGCCATCCGATCATCCTCAATTTCCTAATTTGCCTGTAGTGCTGTTTCCAGGTAACGTCGGCGATGCTGATGCGTTGGGGACAATTTATCAAAGGTTGACTGTGCCAATTTGAGACTTTCCTGCGGAACGCTACGCGAACGGCTACGCTCAGTCGAACGATTTGAGACTTTCGACTTTCCTGCGAAACGCTACGCGTAGCTTGCTTCTCCGTTCGCGGAGCGTCTCGTAGAGAAGGAGTACGGCTACGCTCAGTTGAACGATTTAAGATTAAAGAATCTTTTGGTTGATGTCGGACTAATGTTCCGCTACGCCAACCCCCTTGTGGGTGATACAAATCCAAAATCCAAGTTGGGCTGGAAGCGCACCAAAGGTGCGACCCAAAATTTAAAATCTGTTGTCTTTTGGCTAGTACTACATGACTTCTGATTCTGGGATTCCCAATCTAAAGTCAAATTCTGCATTAGGAAGTGCAGAATTTGACTCTATCCTTTCTGAGGTAGACGTAAATCCTACTGTTTCTGATCTAGAGTCAGATTCTATCCTCCCGGTTGCGGAATTAAATTCTGTCCTCCTTTATTTAAAATCAAATACTGTCCTTGCGGATGTAGAGTCAAATCCTGTTAATCCCGATGTAAATTCAAATACTGCTAACCCAGATGTAGAGTCAAATACTGATACTGCATCAGATTTTATCCTGACTGATTTAAATCCTGAGGAGTCAGCATTACCAGGACATCGCGTAAAAGACAATACTCAAGTCCAGTTAAAAAGTAAGGAGGGACGACTGTTATTAATTTTGCCTCCAGAATCTCAAGTATCTGCCTCAGAACTCAGTTGGTCTGATATTTGGCAACAAATAAAACAGCGTCTGAATGCAGGCGATCGCTTCCGTATATCTAATAGCCCTGTGCATCTGATGGCACATGACCGCCTAGTAGATGCCAGACAACTGCAAGAACTTGGCGAGGCTTTAAGTGAAGTCCAACTCCGGCTAATATCTGTCTCGACGAGTCGTCGTCAAACTGCGATCGCTGCGGTGACATCGGGGTATTCTGTAGAACAACTACAGCCAGTAAGTTCTCTGGTCTCCGAGTCAACAGCTACAGCCATACCCCAGGCAGATGCCCTCTATTTGGAAATGACAGTCCGTTCTGGAGTAGAAATTCGTCATCCTGGTACAGTAATTCTCTTGGGAGATTTAAATCCAGGTGGTATTGTAATTGCAGATGGAGATATTATCATCTGGGGACGTTTACGTGGAATCGCTCATGCTGGGGCTGGAGGTAATAGTGAGTGTCTAATTATGGCCTTACAAATGGAACCAACCCAATTACGGATCGCAGATGCTGTAGCTAGGGCACCAGAAAAATTACCCATGCAATTTTGTCCAGAAGTGGCGCATATTACGCCCCAAGGGATTCGCATCGCTAGGGCTAGTGATTTTTACAGAAACCAATTTACTAAGATAAATTAGCAGCCCTGAATATTTACTTAAAAGATGAAGAATACGAAGGATGAAATATAGCGGTTTTCACCTGGATAGAATACACTACTCTAATCCCTAATTTCTTTCCCCTAGAGAAGTGTATTGTACACAACCGAGGGTAGACGCGGAGCGGCTTGTCCTCAGATATCGCTATAAAAAAATATTCATACCTCGCCCGAATCAGGGAGAACAGATATTTCTTCATACTTGATACGATACTTCATACTTTATACTGCAATTTACGGTTTTATATTTCCTGAACCCTCATTGACCGCATTTCTATCATGACTCGCATTATTGTGATTACCTCCGGTAAAGGAGGAGTGGGTAAAACCACAGTTTCAGCAAATCTGGGCATGGCTTTAGCCAAAATGGGGCGTCTAGTTGCCTTGGTTGATGCGGATTTTGGTCTGAGAAATTTGGATTTGCTGCTAGGGCTAGAAAACCGCATCGTCTATACTGCGGTGGAAGTCTTAGCCAGAGAGTGCCGCTTAGAACAAGCCTTGGTGAAAGATAAGCGCCAACCCAATCTCGTACTCCTGCCGGCAGCCCAAAATCGCTCCAAAGATGCAGTCACACCAGAACAGATGAAGTTATTGGTGAATGCACTAGCGCAAAAGTATCAATATGTGATCATTGATAGCCCCGCCGGCATTGAAAATGGGTTTAAAAATGCGATCGGCCCGGCAAAAGAAGCGCTAATTGTTAGCACGCCAGAAATTTCCTCAGTTCGTGATGCTGACCGGGTAGTGGGGTTACTAGAAGCACAAGGTGTCAAGCGTGTTCATTTAATAATTAATCGCATTAGACCCGCAATGGTGAAAGCAAATGATATGATGTCAGTGCAAGATGTTCAGGAACTTCTCGCCATTCCCCTGATCGGGGTAATCCCTGACGACGAGCGTGTTATTGTATCTACCAATCGCGGCGAACCCTTAGTGTTAGCGGAAAATCCCTCTTTAGCTGCCATAGCCTTTGAGAACATTGCTCGTAGATTAGAAGGGGAAAGTGTTGATTTTCTGGAGATCGACTCGTCCCAAGACAGCATCTTCGCCCGTCTACGAAGGTTGTTGTGGACAAAGATTGTTTAACTTATTTTCCAGTCTCCGCCCCAGACCTATTCGTAATGATTGAACTTCTAGAACGGCTTTTTTCTCGCGGTCCTGATAGCAGTCGAACTCAAGTAAAACGTCGCCTGCAATTGGTAATTGCTCACGATCGCGCTGACTTAGATCCTCAAACCTTGGAAAAAATGCGGCAAGAAATCTTAGATGTCGTCTGTCGCTATGTCGAAATTGAGACAGAGGGCTTAGAGTTCTCCTTAGAAAGCAACCAACGAACCACAGCTTTAATTGCTAATTTGCCCATCCGCCGGGTGAAAGGTGTCATACCTGAGTGGGAAAGGGGTGATAAATAAGTCTTTATTAGTTTTAATCTTAAGTATTTTTCTTGAGGATGTACATACTTGCGGCTTACTTGTCGCCGTTCTACTTAAACCCACCGAATTAGTTAAAAAAAAGAGTTATGTAGGCAGATTAGGGAGGTTCTTGAGCAAATCGCTGATCAAGTAGAAGCCGAGGATGGGCAATTCTCGGCTTCTGCTGTTTTGCGGCTACGCAATATATTTAGGATTTACACACTGTACAAATTACCTATAATGTGCATTATGATATTTGGTCGTTTCGGGCGCTTCGCATTACCCTGATTTACTCGCATATTTGCTCCAGCGTAGCCCGTCGTAGACATTGCTGGGTGCTAAACATGGCTGAAATACCCAAATTGCCTGTAGGAATTATAGACAAAACCTAGTCCATTAAGAATGATTGCTTTGACTACTTCTCCTGTATTTATTTTCTCTCGACTATCAATTAATAATATCTCATTGATTTTTTCGACAATTCCTATCTCATCAATTATTCCTGCTATTATTCCCAAGTGATCTAAGTAAGTAGGTGAGAATAAATCAAAGTAGATTAAGTAATGTAAAAAATATTGAGATGTGTTCGTAGTCAGGGCTACCCTGCGGGAACGCTTCTCTACGAGAGGCTTCGCCAACGCGAACAGCCCTCAAATTAGGACTAAAGTCCTTACTACAAACCTTGAATTATTCGCGCCGCTCTACTTAAGTTTTTACTCTCAAACTCTTCATTTTGATAATTCATCTTTTTTGGGTATTTTATTTAATTCCGACTCATTTCCTCATTTTTATTCCTGAATTTATTGTCAATGCTCTATAAATTTCTATTTGTTACCGTTCTTTAATACTGTTTATATTTATTACTATCTTAATTGTGCATTTATACTTAAAATATTTTTGATAATTATTACACTTACTCTGTACTACAAAATGAAGTGCGGAATGTGGGTTATAAAGTAAAAACTAATTTGGCTTCTATTCATCAAGATTACCCCTGACGTTTAAACCTTTGTGGGACGGTAGTTTTACTTTTTAGAGGACAAGATACCATTGGTGTCAACTTAAAGTAAAAGTTAGTCTAGAAGCAGCATTTAGAGATTGTCTCGTTCCCAGCCGCTAGCTGGAAACGAGGTTTTAAAGGGGTTTTGGCTTACAGCTATTTTCAGGTAAATAGACCACGCGGTAGGGGCACAGCATTGCTGTGCCCCTACGACAGATGTGGTTTAAATAGATGAAAACTGCTGTAAGTTGACACTAGTTGTAGGATGCCCACCCCAGAAGAATCATCCCTATTTTATGGAACGCCAAAAAAATCTCCCGTTGTCAGCAGTGCTGACAACGGGAGTATATGAGATTTTTTATAACCTATCGGTATGCTACTTGTGGTCCTGCCCAAATTTCTGTAACCTTTTTACCAAAGGTAATCGGCTGATCATTGTCTGTTGTAGTAACAGTCTTGCCATCATTAGCAACTTGGATTAGTGGCCAGTTTTCTTCGCCCAATTCACCCGCACGAAATAGCACATTATCCGGTTGGCTTTTACTCCAACCTAACAATACTGCAATTTTTTCATGATCTTCCTCATGAGCAGGAGCAACTGTGTTAGCCTGATTTTTTTGCCGATCCCAAATGACTGCACTATCTGTAGAATCACCTGTGTTAAATATACCTTCAAACTTGCGTGCTAAGAAGCGATCGCCTTTTTCCGACCAGCTAACTGGAACTAATACCCCAATCTGACCATTTGTATCAGTTTCTTCTGACTGCGCCGCCTTTACCTTTAATAAAGGATCGCTAACAGGAGCAGTTGAAGCCATCACCCACAACCTTTGGGTTTGCATATCTTGGACAAACAGAATGCTGGTAACACGACTGTTGTACATTTGGGGTTTTACCTCTAGTTGCACCCGGCTATAAACAGCATATTTACCATCTGGAGAAACCACGGGTACGCTGCGGAAGTGACGCATTCCCGAACCACCCTTGGAAGCAATTGCCTCTTGAGTCGCTGTAATCCATTTCCAAGGTATAGGATGAGGACTACCTATGGGATCTATTTGTTCTGCTTGGGACCCATCGCGTGGTTCAGCAACAGGTATTTCTATTGTTGTGGTTGGTTGTGATTCTCTTAGAGTTGGTGCTACTTGAGTTGCTGTCAATGATTTATTAAAAGAGTTTTCTTTCGAGAGATAATTTTCTTGGACTTTCAAAGACTGGATATTAGCAGCTTTAAGTTTTCGGATTAAATTAAGTTGACTAACAGGAACATCTGTTAATGGTGCAAGTTCAACTGCTGCCAAAGGATCAGGAACAGTTAAATCGCTGTTTGACACATAATTATCTGCTTGATCGAAAGACTCAATTTTATCTGCTGGTAATACTTGCGGTTCCTGGACAACAGTAGTTTGTGTTGGCACAGAGTCAAATTCTTCTGTTAAGGAGTTGATTTGATCTGTTTTTAATATTTCAGGTATTTTAGGTTCCCCAACTACAGCTATTTCCTTTGATACAGAGTCAGACTCTCCAGTTATCGGAGTTACTTTAGCTACTTCGGATCTGGCTGGGGTCGAGTGACCTGATGCCCCTAGCAAGGGTGCGATTAGTATCACAACGACAACGTAATTAAGAAATGGTTGCGCGCGGAACCATCCTGACAGCAAAAGGGGTTTAAGCATTTGTAGACTCTCTAAAAGGGGCGGTTGCTATGTGAGAAGCAATACCTATGCAGTAATGGGGCAGCCAGTAATTATATGTATAACAAGAAACTAAAAGCAATGACTAGATATCTTCTTTAAAGTTTCCAGAGGTTTAGAAAAATTAAGTATCATTGTCCACAGCTTTTTTTACTCAAGTACTGAATGTTTGGTTGCCAAAATATGCAAATATAGTAAATATGCTGAAAACTCAGTAATTACTACACGAGATATAATGTTGCTATACCCAACTAAACTAAAAACAGGTATTAGTTAAGGGATATTCAAGGTATAGTTTGGGCTAATGAAGCTGACAACCAAGGATGAGATGACTCAGTTATTGGGGATCGTACTAGCGAGCGCTAGTACACAGCAACTAAGGCAAGTTCCACACTAGATATAACAGCGCCAACCCCGATAATGGTCAACGTGAGGCGTTACGTAAATTAAGCTCTGAAAGCGGACGTATAATACATCATACTCAGAAAATCCTGCTCTCAGCAACCTCAATTTAGAAATGGCGATCTTAACTACAAAAATAGCTAGAAGACGCAATAGTTTTTTAGAAACCTAACTGCATTTAACGCCAATTTGGGAATAAATAATCAGGAACACAACTAAATTTACTCGGTAGATGCTCTAGCAGATCGTCAGGAGATACCACTAAACGATCAGGCAATTACACTTGTTAACTTAACTATTAAGTCAATCAAGCAGCCTTGGCTTTGACCAGTATAGAAAACATTGTACCACCAAACAGCCGATATGATTTACAGCAAATCAACTCTGCTTTGCAAATGTTTGGGAACATCTCACTTTCGTAAAAAGTTTTGTAAAACCTCACCCCAACCCCTCCGTGGGTTCGGAGAGGGAGCAAGAATCTTGTTTCTCATCTGGTATATTTGCTTTCACAGAGATGCTCCGAACTGTTTTCCACGATACAGGAGCCTGCTAAATCCTGGCTTGGTGAATTCCATTTTAATATGCAAATTAAATATTGTCAGTTATGAGCAGCGCACTTACCATAAATTAATAACTAACGACTATTTATTAATGAAAATTGTATTCTTTGGTACACCACAGTTTGCTGTGCCCACATTGGAAAAGTTATTGAATCATTCAGAATTTGAGGTGTTGGCAGTTGTCACCCAACCAGATAAACGCCGGGAACGCGGAAATAAACTTACGCCTTCACCCATAAAAGTGATCGCTACTGCTCACAACTTACCAGTATGGCAACCCGAACGGGTGAAAAAAGACACTGAAACTTTAACCCAACTCAAACAGTTAGGCGCAGATGTGTTTGTTGTTGTCGCATACGGACAGATTTTATCCTCAAAAATCCTAAATATGCCCAAGTTAGCCTGCATTAATGTGCATGGCTCGATTTTACCCAAATATCGCGGTGCAGCGCCGATTCAGTGGTGTTTGTATAACGGTGAGAGCGAAACGGGGATCACAATCATGTTAATGGATGCGGGGATGGATACTGGTGCAATGCTACAAATAGCCACTACACCCATTGGATTACTGGATAGTGCCCAAGATTTAGCCGATAGACTAGCTGTGATCGGTGGGGATTTGTTGGTGGAAACTCTGTTGAAGTTGGAACGCCAGGAAATTCAACCAATTCCTCAAGATAATTTGGCAGCTACTTATGCACCTCTGATTCAAAAACAAGATTATGCTTTGGATTGGTCAAAAAGTGCTATCCAATTACACAATCAAATTAGAGGCTTTTACCCTAACTGTACCGCTACCTTTCGTAATAATCTGCTGAAAATCACCGCTTCTGCTCCCCTTGGTTCTGTAGGCGATCGCAATCTCCCACCAGAATTACTGCATAAATTGCCTGATTTGTCAAATATATCAGACAAACCGGGAGTTGTAGTGAGCATTACCAAAGGAATTGGTGCGATCGTCCAAACTGGGGAAGGTTTGTTGCTATTGCGAGAGGTTCAGCTAGCTGGTAAACGTCCCCAGTCGGGATGGGATTTTGTTAATGGTACCCGCTTAACTGTGGGAGAAGTTTTTGGGGCGGGGAGTTGAGAGGGAATAACTTCAAACTCCTGTACAGACGCGATTAATCGCGTCTCTCCAAACTCCTGTACAGACGCGATTAATCGCGTCTCTCCAAACTCCTGTACAGACGCGATTAATCGCGTCTCTCCAAACTCCTAACTTCTAACTTTTCATAAAAGCGGCAAGATTTGCAAGGGCCATCTGGAT
>NZ_JBTYKD010000304.1:0-5660 GCF_054880495.1 Nostoc sp. | reverse complement strand
AATCTAATAGCGCGTGAGAAGTCGGAACCTGTAAGGGTAAACGAAACTCGCTCCGTGAGTTAGAACCCCCTGCGTTTACGCATGGGGTATCTCAGTTGAAAGACTTGTTAGAACGATAGGATTTACCTTTAATGGGGTGTACGTGGTGACACCGCGAACAAGTCTGACTGGTATAGGCAGGTGGGACAAAAACAACCGGAACACCAGCGATATTTGCCTTGTAATTAACAAACAACCGCAACTGGTAAAAAGCCCAATTATTAGTTTTACGGCGTTCAGTCTTGCTTCTAGGTTGCTGGTTGAGCGATTGTCTGATATTGGTCAGGTCTTCAAATGCCAAAGCAGAGTTACTTTGTTTGGCATCTTGAACAAGTTGTTTAGAAATATTGTGATTCAACCACTTTTGGAACCTTTGTTCTCTCCCAGAGAGCCTTCTCAACAATTTTCTAGAACTGCGAGTGCGTTTGGATTGAACATTAGCCCTGACTTTACTGTATCGGTCACGAGTGTTTTGAATCTGCTTGCCACTCCAAGAGTCGCCATTGGAAGTGGTGGCTATGTCGCGCCTGCCGAGATCGACCCCAATGACACTTCGGCTTCGCTCAGTGCTAGCCTTGGGTGTTTTACCTGTGGGGCTGGTGGGCAAGTCAACACAGATATTGATGTAATAGTCGCCGTGCTTGGTTTTGTTGAGGGTAGCAGCCGTTGGGGATTGCCCTTTAAGCAATGCCAACTGGTAGTTACCAATCAACAACTTAAACTTTTTGCGACCACACATCAAAGTAACGCCCACAGTTTGCAGCTCTTCCAAGTACTGAAAAGTCCGAGCATCCAAGTTAATAGATGTTGGTCTGAACTTGTGGATTTGTTTAACTGCTTTGGCGTTACCAATCACGCGGCGAATAGCTTGACAAACATGATTTGCCTTAATGCCCGTAGATGCGCGTACTGGCTTATAAACCAAGTGGTGAAGCTTGGTAGTATTCCAGCATTTTTCACGCTTTGCAACCTCCAGTATCTGATTACAAGCATCAGCAAACCCTTGCAAAGTGCGGTCTATTTCAGAGCGCAACTCTACAGGTACTTGAAGCTTGCATTTTACAGATATTGTCTGCATTGCATTCGTATCAGAACTCATCCAATTATATCAGAAAACGCAATGCACAAACTAGTAGCTAACGTTGGATTTGCTAATTGCTCTCACCACCAAACTGAGTACAGTTTTGGTGGGAGTCTCCTGGAGGTTTAGATGAAAATGATTTTATGGTTGACCATCAGAAATATTCTGTTGCACCCAAGCCCGAAAAGCACGGGTAGTAGCAATTTCCCCATTCTTTTTAGCTTCTGCGATAAACCGGGGAATCTCCTTCACCGACACAGGCGCAAAAGTAGGGCTGGTTTGGACTTCTAAGTATTGCCCACCTGCAAGTGTGTAAACTCGCAAGACACTGCCGTTATAACGCCAAAATTCCGGGACTGCGATCGCAGCATAAAGCCTCAGCTTGTCTATTGCAGACCTGGAATATTCCACCTCTAGCACCAGGTCTGGAGGTGGGGCGATCGCTAGGTCAATATTTTCTTGCTCTCGAACTAGGGCTTCATTTTGAATATAGTAGCTACTATCTGGCTCTGCTCCCTTCTGTAAATCATCTCGCGTTAAGGTTAGCGAACCAGCACGTTTAATTTCCCAACCCAACTCTTCGCACAATACACCAACAAAAGCTTCTATTACACGGTTTGAGTTCTCGTGTGGCATTTGTGGAGTCATAATTTCTATGGTTCCATTGTCATAAGCAAATCGGGAGTTTCGCTCTGAACCCATTTCAGCCAGCATGGTTTTAAAAGTCTGCCAGCTGATGTTTTGGAGTAAAACTCTATTTTCTGCGGATGTTGTTATCGCTACCATATTTAAGTTCTCTGCAACAAACTTTTTCGAGTAAGTAAGTGGGTCAAGTTAAATATCAAACCTCACCCTGCCTCCGGCTTCCCTCTCCTTACTAAGGAGAGGGATTGAGGGTGAGGTTTGATCTTATGTTTAATTACGTCTACCTACTTACTGTATCCCTTAATATTACTGTTAAGGCTGAACGTAAGAAAGCGATATGATTGAAACGACTACTAGGGGTGATAGATTATGACTCAAGCCATACCAAAACTAGTAACCTTTGAAGATTTTGCAGCGTGGCGACCCGAAGGTGGAAGATATGAATTACATGATGGCGTGATTGTTGAAATGGCACAACCAGTAGGAGACCATGAGGATATTGTTGGTTTTGTAGGAAGAAAACTAATAGTAGAATTTGACCGATTAAATTTACCTTATACAATCCCCAAAACTGCGTTGGTAAAACCAACTAATTCCGAATCTGCCTATTCCCCAGATGTGCTATTACTCAATCGCCTTAATTTAATGAATGAGCCGCTATGGAAAAAAGAATCAACTGTAAGCCTTGCAGCATCAATTCCCTTAGTAGTTGAGGTAGTTAGTACTAACTGGGATGATGACTATTACACAAAACAGGGTAAGTATGAGGGTATTGGAATTCCTGAATACTGGGTTGTAGATTATCTCGGTCTAGGTGCTAAAAAATTCACTGGCAACCCCAAACAGCCTACTATATCTATTTATCAATTAATCGATGGTGAATACCAAGTTACTCAATTTAGAGGCAAGAATCGCATCGTCTCGCTTACTTTCCCGGAATTGAATTTAACAGCCGAACAGATTTTTCAAGCTGGAGGTCTGCCAACGTAGCGACTTTCAACGTATTCAGCAAGTCAGAATATTATCTGTTGAATCTTATGACAATCAAATAAAAACTTATCGAAGAAATTGAATCATCGCCAGATGCACTTTTGGCTGAAACACTGAGTAACATGCCAGAATCAATATAAGTTATTTTCATTCATCTCTACCCTGTAGCCCACCTCTCCAACTGGCGAGTTCTTTTTTAATTTCATCTTCATCTAATAAATGTTTACCAGAAGCAACAATCCTAGTACGAATTTGCCGCAAACGTTCTCCCAATGGGGTTTTATTTGCCGAGTTTTTCAAACCAAGAAATTCGACAAAATCTAAAACTTCCTTTTGTTTGTCTTGTGGAAGAGAACGCCACTTTTTTAATAACTCTTGTTGTGGACTCATTAGCATTCACTCACTACTGTTACTACTTCTATTGTGATTGAGTATTTTTATCAGGACTTACGCAAACAATAGCCGAAAAGAATGATTTTGGTTCTTCAGTACCTGTTATGCCAAATTATTAGTTAAACATCAAAATTTGGCTTAAAAAATAGGGTTAAAAGCCAAAATTATTGCTAAAATCCTAAAATGTTAGCAAATAATGCTAATTATGTTGATAAATAAGGCTTTCAGGGTTTTATCAAAGGAGTTTAGCATAGTAAGTACTGAAGAGCCATGATTTTCTTCTTAGGGGCAATTCATGTAGCTTTAGCTGACCGCAGGGTATTGCCCCTACCGTGTGTAGTTTTGCGTAATACCCTTTTACTTTAATAATGATACAAATACGTTGGTAGGGGCACAGAAAAAGCTCATTGGTGTCAACTTCAGAAAAAATCTGCTTTGAGAAGGCGTTTTGCCCTCATCCCCTAACCCCTTCTCCCAAGTTGGGAGAAGGGGAACTAGATAATTTGCTCCCCTCTCCCAAAATTGGGAGAGGGGCTGTTCTTGTGAGGGTCAAACCTGGAAAGCTTGCCTTGCCTAACTTCTACGTTAAGTTGACACCAATGAGCATTGCTGTGCCCCTACGAGAAATCTATATGTATCAGGGTTTGTGTGAAATGGTATAAGTCCTATTTATTCTAGAATGACATTTAAACTTAATCCTACTCGTGAACAAGAAGATCCCCGACTTCTTAAAGAAGTCGGGGATCTGAGCCTTTGCCAAAGGTGACTCACCTGCACATTATCTTTATTACCTGCTAGGAAGCTTCAAGCCTCGACGCTCAAGGATTTGCCGCACTTCTGGGCTGGGGTTGTAGTTATAGCCGTAGGAGGAGTTCTGAGAGTCATCCATGATTTGCGGTGTGAGCAATACAATCACCTCATTGCGCTGATTGGATCTGTCTGTTTTTCTAAACAGCGCACCAATAAGGGGAAGATCACCCAAAATAGGAATCTTGGAAATACTTGTCCGGTCTTGGTCTTGAATAATGCCTGAAAGAATGAGCGTTTGACCATCTCGTAAGCGAATTAAGCCAGAAGTAAGGGAGCGCTGAGACACTAAAGTAATACTTCCATTTCCTGTATCTGCTGTGCCTGAAGGAGCGCTGACAGTAGGAGCAACCGATAGAGAAACGAAACCATTATCGTCAATCCGCTCAATTCTTACATTCAAGGTTAAGCCAACTGCTTGCTTCTGAATTGTTCTATCTGTCCTAGAACCACCAGAAGTATCCGTTGTTTGGAGGGTTATATTTCCCACTACTTCTTGAGTCAGGTTGATAAGAGCCTGCTGACCTTCTTGCACAATTAAGGTTGGGTCTGTCAAAATCTTGGCATTGCCATTTGTCACTTGAGCTTGCAAGCTAGTGAGAAGACGTTTAGGGAATTGGTATAGAGAAGAGAGAGCAGATGTTACAGTACCATTAGTGCCTTGAGTTACAGTTGCAATCCCATTTGCCGCAACAGTTATAATGTTATTCGTTGCCGGGGTAATGGCACTGAAACCTGTTTGTAATGCGTTGGACGATGCTGGCGAAATTGGTTGATATGCTGTTGCATTTGTGTTAGGTGTTGTATAAACGGTTCCTGGCGCAACTACAATTCCATTGGGAGCTGTATAGGGGGTTTGAGATTGGTTAATGACTGTAGTACCTGACCCACCGCCTGGTATCGTCGTAAACTGGTTAGGATTTAAAAAAGGCGTTCCTGTAATTGGATTGGTAATAGTAGGTGTCGGAGTCACACTGTTTGCTACTTCAGCACTAGTAGCTGGTCTGGAACCACCGAAATTAAAAGACGCTGCACCACCATCACTGCTAAAGTAGTTGTTGCCAATCCCAAAAGAAAAGCTAGTGTTGTAGTCCTGGGTGTTATTGAGATTAACATCGATAATCTTGACGTTGACTACCACTTGACGACGGCGGATATCAAGCTGAGTTAGTTGAGCGATCGCCATCTCAACTAGTCGGGGAGCGCCAATCAAGGTAATGGCATTGGTGCGTTCCTCTCCTAATACCTGTAAACCTCTCAGTAATGGGCTAGAGTCTGTAAAAGTAACGCGTTGAGTTTCAACTCTGGTTTCCGTCGTCGTCTGAGTTTGGGTGATCGGCGCAGCTCCAGCCCCAACAGGCACAGCATTAACGCTGGTAACTTGTCGTTCGCGACTGACGGCGCTTTCTGCTCCTAAGGCGACCAAAAAGTTCAGGGCGACTCCCACTGTCACCTGATTAAGTCGCAGGCTACGCATAACCATGTCACGGGTCGCATTAGGTAGTTTAGCCCCTACAAAAACTGTCCGACCACTGCGATTAGCTTCTAGACCACTCAAGCGCAAAACGTAGTTAAACACATCTTGCACTGGCTCGTTTTCTATATCTAGAGAGATTGTTTGAGAGGTTGCTGGTGCTGCGGCACCTTGCTGACCTCCAGCAGCTTGCTCACCTCCTATGTAAGCCAGGTTGAGATTAGCAGCACG
>NZ_JBTYKD010000303.1:0-10137 GCF_054880495.1 Nostoc sp. | reverse complement strand
ACTAATTAAAAATGTAGTAAATATATTTTTATACTGAAAAAGATGATTAGCGATCGCACTTTTTTTGAGTCGCCTAACAAAATCGCATTGCTCCCGATTGCGATACTGTTGCAACAATCGGGATAATTTGAGTTCGGGCGCGTCTTCTGGCAGGTTATCAATAACTATAGGAAGAACGTAGCGTTGGGGAAACTCTTCTCCGATCTCCCGTAAATCTTGTTTTAAGCGCCGCACCATTACAGTGTCCAGTAACTTACGATTACGAACGGGTACTCCTCGGCAGAAACGCTGGGGATCAAGAATTTCTAGTAAGGCGGCGAAGCTGTTGGAATGTCCATTGTGGGGTGTGGCAGACAAAAACAGCTTGTGTTCAAAACGCGGTGCTAAATCTCGAACAGTTTTGGTAAGTTGGGAATCAACAGCATACTTTGCACCACTCGCAGGTGCAGCATTGTGAGCTTCGTCAAGGATGAGCATGGATGCAGCTGCAAAATCACCAAGCCAGTCCCGTAACGGTGAGGTGTATGTTTCATCTCGTAGCAAAGCGTGGGAAATAATAAACCGAGTATGCGTCATCCAAGGGTTAATTCCATAACCCCGTTCTTGACGACGCGCAGCAATAAACTCACGATCCAGAATCATAAATGTGAGTCCAAAGCGACTCTCCATTTCTTCTTGCCATTGCCTTACCACTGACGGCGGACATGAGATAACGACTCGTCTAACTTTCTGCCGCATCAGCATCTCACGCAGTATCAGTCCCGCCTCAATTGTCTTGCCCAAACCGACATCATCCGCAATAAATAAACCGACTCTCGGCATCAGTAAAGCTTTACGTAGCGGTTCTAGCTGATACGCTTTGACTTCTATACCTGCTCGGTAAGGGGCTTGGAAAAGCTTGGCATCTGTGGAGGTTACGCAATTCCACCGTAATGTGTGCAGGTAGGCAGAAAATAGACGCGGATTATCAAAACCTCGATTCGCTATGGAATCCCATGATGTCGCCCCGACGATTTTGGCATCTATTTCCCGTTCCCATAGGACTTCTAGCGATTCTCCTAACGCATCATCTTCTAAACAAGAAAGACTAACTTTTGTGTCTTGCTCTGGAGACGGTTTTGACACAACTTCTTCTACAAGATACTGCCGCGATCGCACTCGCACAATCTGTCCAGTTACAACGTCAGTCACTGGCATCTTCCTCTTTGTGACTGGACTGGTATTATCCCTCCTTTAATCATCACAATTTCACTCCCCTAAACCCTTATGTCTAATGACTCGTTGGACTAGAGTACTAAGGGGGCAACTATACTTTTTGAAGTCGCAGGTATAAAATAGTGTATTAGTCTATTCTAGTCTTAGCACCTGCTACATCTTATTAAGTATTTTTCTATACGTCCATGTTATTTAGCTAATTATCAAGAAAATTTTAAAGCTTTTATCTTATAAGCAATTTACAAATTATTTTTCTCAGAATAATTACGTAGATTAGTTTTCCAGCACAGGGGAACACTAAATCACTCTAGTAATAATATTTAGTTTGTTTAGAGTCAGCGATATTTTGTAGTGCGACTTTGAGGTAGCTTCTTTGGAGTAGCGATCGCTTTATGGTTTCTTGTGAAAATTCTTGTACTAATTTTGTACAATTGCTCCCAAAGTGCCACTGACGGCACGTAAATAATCATCTGGGGATAGCAGAAGCAACATCCCTCGCATCCCACCAGAAATAGTAGACCTCTTGCAAAAGTCATCCGTTACATGGGATAAGTAGGTGAGAGTGGGCAACATATATGACCTATCAACAGGTAAAACACCTTAAATCCGAGTTGTGGTTTTAGGATACGCCTGTACTAGATTCGCAGTCTAGTACAAGGCTTTGACGTTGGCAGTTTTAGGGCTTACCCAAGGGGCAGTTATCGTAACGTTACGGTGACTAAAGGTTAGATTAGGTCGCCAAGCATGTCTGACAGTTCTTGTTGTTGTAGCGATCGCTGACCTCGCGCCAGAAGTATCCACTTACTCATAATCTACCAGCACAACGTCACAGAATTTTTCATGAAATCAATAGAGTCAACTGAGGTGTCACCGTCCTCGTCAATAGCAATGCTGACTTCTACAGGTATTAAGCATTCTTGCTGATCATGCTCTTGTGTGTTTGTTTCCAGGCATATACGTTCACCCTCGTCCTCGTCGTAATAGCTCATATCCCAATTCTGGAAACTGAACGAAGGAGCAACCAGCATTTTCGCTGCTACTTCAAATAAAATTGTGCCGTCTCCGCGTGATTTTTCTTTGGCTTCCCCAAAAGCTACTGAAATCAACTCTGCCTCAATTTCGTCAGGGTGATCTATCTGGTCTTTGGGGTGGCGACCATCTTCAAAGGTCAATTCTAAAAAATTCTCGGTGACATATTCTTCAACCTCATCCAAATGATTCCCTAAAATATCAGTCATTGTTTTCTCCACATGATAATTTGACTTCTTACCTACCTGAAAACGAGGGGCTTTCGGTAAAGCATCAAAAGCAGCAAACTTCGCCTGGTCAGGACTTTTGTACCACACAGTACCTTCATATTCTGATTTTTTATAGTTACAGCCTATAGGGTTGACCGGGGCGAATGGGCTGGGGTCATCTGTCCAGTTACTAGGCTTCTCAACTGTTACCCTAAAATTCCACTGCCCATACTTGGACTTGAAAACAATAATGTGATACCTTATACCTTGTTGGCGATGTTTTAAATAAGGGTTACCATTGCGGGATGTTTTCCAGTTACGCTCAAGCCAGCGATCGCGGCGGCTAGTTCTGTTTCTGGCTTCTTTTTCAAGGCGCTTGGCTTCATCAATATCACCTGTAAGATTGCCTGCACAGATACAACCCACTTCTATGATTTCGTCCCACAGATCATGTTTTAACTGATGGACATAGCGTACATCTTCTCTGCCGCAAGCTTCACAAGTATGCAAAAGCGCATTTGGATCGCCATCGGTTACATCAATTACATCAACGTGTTTCCATTCACATTTTGGGAAATCTGGGTTATCCCATAATTTTTTATACATACTACTTCCTCTTATACAGACATTACAAATAAGCTACTACTGCAGGGCAAACGCATCTAAATTACTCTTGATCACAATCAAGGTTAAGAACCAACGAAAAAATCAACATTTCTCCTTTAGTTTAGTTTAAAAAATTTAAGCGATCGCTTAAATCTTTGTCAATAAGCAACGATTAATGCGATTATCTTTGAGCTTATTGAGAACCCAAGGGTCTTGTTGATATGATGCGTTTGCCCTGGCTAATACTGCTATTAGGTTTTGCGTGTACATACCTGTTGGTGAGAGCATTTCCTGGCACAACAGCAAAACAGATACCTGTTGTGTCACCTCTGACTACTAGAGTTTTAAAAACTTGCTCTGGCGGAAGACCAACTTTGTGTGCTGTACTCTCAGCAGCGAGATCGTCAGGGTCAACCTCATAGCTCAGGATTTGGTAGGAAATACCTAGTTTATCCAGTAGTCGAGCAGCATTGGTTTTCATCAACTTTTCGTTATTTTAAGCTTTAATATCTTAGTTTCTCAAGCTTGTAAAAATATATCCTTGCTTTATATAAATTCTCTATTCAATAGCAACAGGATAATAAAACTTATTTTTAATTACTTGCAAATGTAAATTTTCTACCTAGATAAAATAGGTAGCTCCTACAATGAAATTATCCCAAGGAAATTCCGCTAAATTTTTGAAATAGTTTAGTAGCATAGGAGTCAGTCATACCAGATATATAGTCTGTAATTTTCAGAATTTTTTCGTAGCTATCATCCTCAAAATTTAGATGATATTCTTTCGGAAGCATTTGATAGACTAATTTGGACTTATTGTTATAATTGAAGATTGTGTTGGCAAACTCAGTAAATAACTTGGCTAAAACTTCGTATCCAGCAACTTGGATACTAACTACATCCTGATGCTTAAAAACAGTATCACTAGTTTCTTTTCCAATTTCTTTTAGATGCTCTGCATAATCACTTAAAGATAATAAACCTTCTTCAAATTCTCCCGAAAGAATTTTTACTTCATGATCTAAAAAAATTTTAGTTGCTTCTCTTATAAGTTTATCAATAGCTTTAGCACGCAATCGTTTAACTTTTTCATTTTTGCTATCATCATCTTTTTGAATATCAATATCTGCAATCTTATTAAGCAAGTCTTTAGCTTGCTCAAATGATATATAACCCATACGATGTCCATCTTCTACATCAACAATTGAGTAACAAATGTCATCTGCTGCTTCAACCAAAAAAGCAAGTGGATGTCTACACCACCATGCTGCATTATCATGACGGCGAATTAACCCAACTGTATTTGCTACTTCAGTAAATAAATCTTTTTCTGCCTGAAAAAAGCCATGTTTTTTAGGAATTCTACTTGTGGAATTTTTTAAGATAAATTCTGGTATTAAAGATTCTCTAGGATACTTTGTAAAAGCAGCTAAAGTTGGGCAAGTGAGTTGCATCCCCCCTCTTTGAGGAACCATTTCAAGGTTAGTTAAAATCCTAAATCCTTGTGCATTACCTTCAAATAAATCAAAGTCAGCTTTTTGAAACTCGGTAAGTAGTTCCTCTTTCATCTGGTTAACAGAACTATACCAAGATTGAAATGCTGTACGAATAGCATCTTCTCCAGAATGACCAAAGGGAGGATTACCAATATCATGAGCTAGACAAGCAGCAGACACAATCTCACCGAAGTCTGACGGACTGTAACCATATTTATCAAGCTTGTGTCTTTTTATAATTTCATCGCCCACAATCCTACCAAGGGAGCGGCCAACACAAGAAACTTCAAGACTATGAATTAGACGGGTACGAATATAGTCATTTGTGGGTAAGGAAAATACCTGTGTTTTATCTTTGAGGCGGCGGAAAGGGGAAGAAAATACCAAACGATCATAGTCTCTTAAAAACGGGGTACGGCCATGTTGAATATCTTCTTGTTCAGTCCTACCAAGTCTTTGAGGTGTCAGGAGCTTTTTCCAATCCATCATAGTTATTTCCGTAGCAATAATATATTTTTTGCTACATTGTACTCAACCAAAGCTAGATTGTAACCTGCTAATAAACTGTTTTTTACTTCCAAAATAAGATTCTACGTAATTTTTGCACTTCCTACTTATCGGATGCAAAATTGCCATAATTGTTCAGAGGCTTAACCAATCCTGTACTCAGACTTTAGAAGCGTCAACAATTTCTCTTCGACAGCCGGTTAAATAAGGCCGTTGATTTCAATCGGTGAGCAGGATGTGGGAATCTTAGAAATTAATTAATAATTTCTCCTTTGTTATTGGCCAACTTTTTACGCCATTTTTGGAGTTCTTCAGGTGTTTGTCTCACCCAATCTGTGACTTCGCCAACGATTTTTAATGGTGCTTGGGAGCGATATGAGCGTGTCGGATTGCCCGGAAATTTTTTGTCTGTAACATTCGGGTCATTTTCAAACTCCCCTGTTGGTTCAACGATATAAACACGTTCACGGTTATCGCCTTTTGCTAATGCAGCAGCTAGTCCCGCCCCATTGACAAGGGCTGTGAAATAAATGTGATTCATTTTGAGTTCAAGTTTGTAATTAGAACTGCCTCCTGCTGTCAGCAAATCGCCAACCTGCAAATCTGCTTTCGTTCCATGATAAAAGGGGCCTTTGTCAGAAGGTTTATCCTTAAACGAAGTTGCTAATTCATAATTCTTTCTTGCCTTGTCAGGGTCGCTTAAGTCCTCATAGCATTTGGCAATGTTTGAATATAGAGAAGGTATTGCACTCTTAACAGTGTTGTTATTTATTTTGGTTCTTCAGTACCTGTTATGCCAAATTATTAGTTAAACATCAAAATTTGGCTTAAAAAATAGGGTTAAAAGCCAAAATTATTGCTAAAATCCTAAAATGTTAGCAAATAATGCTAATTATGTTGATAAATAAGGCTTTCAGGGTTTTATCAAAGGAGTTTAGCATAGTAAGTACTGAAGAGCCTTTATTTTTAATGCAAACTGCAAAGCCGTTTCGAGCCATTTTAATTTGTCAGAAATATTTTTCTGATATCGAGCTACATAATGGGCTGAAATGAATTTTTCAAAGTCGTGTGTCGCTTCGTTCCAGGCTTGAAGAAACAGTTTACTTGCTTCTTCTGGTTTGCCTTTTTCTTCCATGCCCATACCTTGAAGACAGAGTTTAACAACATTGTTGTTTGGGTTGAATTCCATGATTACTTTGTCTCGTAATGATTGTAATTTCGATTTAGTTGCTTGTCCTTAGTCTGTTGAAGTGCATCGTAACTACTGCTAACGGTTTGAGCGGCTGCAAATAACCTTTACCTCACACCAACACCCACCCTTGCCCCTGAGTTCTGGGTTATCGGGAGCAAAGATTTGGCATACTTCGCCTAACTGGTAGGTGTTTGGTACTCTGGTACACTCCATTATTTTTTGCACAACGTCTTTTACAATCTACCTTCTTTATGGGCTAAATCACCATTAATTAAATTTGAGACATACAGTAATAGAGAAGAAGAATTAAACGCTTTAGCTAATCAAATTAAGGTTAATCTAGAACATGAATTTTTCAAACCTAGTCATGACATCTTAGTAGTCGTCTTAGGACTGAATCAGGATACTCAAATTTTAGAACAAAGGGTGGCAGAAACTTTAATGTCACATAATTTAGATATTTTTATTCCTAGCGCACTAGAGCCTAATATCGTAAATCCGACTTTCCCAAATACCAATGCCAACAACTTTTGGCATGAAGGAGCAGTGACAGTATCTCGGATTCATAGAGCAAAAGGCAATGAAGCAAACATGGTTTACATTGTTGGTTTAGATAATATTGCTAAGGATGAAAGCAATATTAAACTAAGAAACCAATTATTTGTCGCATTGACTCGCTCTCGTGCTTGGGTAAATTTAAGTGGTGTTAATGGGAATTATCCTTTCTACGAAGAATTGAGAAGAGTAATGGAAAGTGGTAATAGCTTCCAATTTGAATACTATCCTCCAAAAGTAGATATTGGAGAAACAATAGATATAAGGTAACGAATAGAAGCCAGCGCTCACTTATACAGCGCTAGGTTTGTTTGATGTATCTGTTTTGGGTATCCGATGTGTGACTTTAAGAAGATTTTGGACAGCTTCTGGAAGGAGAAGTTGGACAAAGTATCTTAGGGTAAACGATACTATTATATCCTTTTAGTATAAATACTGAGATGCTTAACAACAAACTAGGTTATTTTTGTAGCAAGTAACTTTTCACTGTATAAATTTCAGTATATATGTCTACTACTAGAAAAATTAACAATATAAAAATACTTCTTCAAGTTTGGAATTTAGAAAATGATGATTGGGACAATACCTTAGATATTTATCAATGTGGATTTTCAACATCAAAATCCTGGATTGATGACGAAAAAAATCAAGGACTAGCTTTTTGTATTGTGAAAGGAAAGCGTGAGTTTTATGGTTTTAATAAATTTTCTAATTATGAACAGCTTCCTAAAACTAATAAAACTATTCATACACTTTGGCAGAAATTTTATGTGCAAAATGTAACTAATTATGGAAGTGGAAACTATAAATATTATTACGTTTCTGGAGAAAAGAGAGCAACAGTTTTTAAGGAAAAGCCTATTGTTTTAGATACAATTACAAATTTTGCGACTTTTGAACGTAGGTACATGAGAACTGGAATGACTAACATAGCAAATGATGAGACAGGCGTAACAAAAGAGTTATTAACATTAAGTGATGAATTAAAATTTTATCCTGGTTTCTAGCTTATAGTAAATTTTAAACATATAAGATAACCTTGAATCTCAAACCTCAAATATATATGTAATCCTACAAAATTATTAGCACATTCGCTCTTATTCTTCGACCACTCCATCAGTTGCGTTGCTTCAGCTATCTAAATACTGTAGCTAGCGAATTAATTGATGCAGTGTTGTGTACGCTTACCCAGTGAAAGGGTTATCTTTCTGCGTATTCAGACTCCAAAACACTTAATAACTTCTCTTCCACAACAGTAAGATAAGGACGGCTCAACTTACCCAACGACTGCAAAAGACTTTTAACTGTCTCCTCCAGCCCACTCGAATACACCCGATTGATGCGATCGGATATCTCCTGCATCTGCTCACACTCGGCAGGCAGGTAATTGTAAGATTTAAGGTGCTGCAAACCAACGGTGTACTCCCCATTCCAGGTTTTGACAGTGCAGCTGAATTCGCCTACATGGTTGACTATCCCCCAGCAGCCACCCTTCCCCCTGAGTTCGGGGTTGTCCTTGGCTAAAATTTGGCACACTTCCCCGATCTGGTAGGTATTGGGTACTTTGGTGCGTTCCATTATCTGCTGCACCACATCCTTCACGATTCTACCACTTGGGACTTTACCCTCTGCTTTTTCTACCGCCTGCTGCCATGCTCCTGGCTGTTGTTGAGGTTCTAGCTTTGCCAGAGGGCGAACTTGTACTTCTGATGTGGGCAAAATTTGGGAACTATTAGTTCCCATTTCATCCTGGCTTTCATTTTGGGAACTATTAGTTCCCATTTTTATATTCTCAACTATCAAACAACCAGCTATTAGATAATTTACATGGCGGTAAGTATAACTAAACCTGTCCCTGCAATATTCCTCAAAGGTTTTGTGGGTCGAGCGGTACAGTCTGCGCTCACGTAACTCCATTAAAGCCTTTCCCGCCTCAAAAAATGCCCTCTCTACTTTTCTCTCCAGATGCAAGCGATCGCTAATTTCCTGCTCGGTTAATTCTGGAACTTCAACGGCAGTAACGTTTATTGTTGCTAAGGCTGGGTTTTCCTGAAGGGAGATATCCTCAAGGTCTTGGTCATCTGGTAATGTGCTGTCATTGGATGCAGCAGAGGTGGCTTTGTTGCGCTTACGGGGTGCTTTAGTCATTATTCCACCTCTAGCTGAACAGTGCTTGAAGAGTCAACTTTTAAGGAGGTCTTATCTCCATCTGACTCTACCTGTAGCAGCTTCAAAGCATACTTTGTCTCCATATTGCGGCACTTCTTCTTCTGTTGCAGCGTATCGTGACTTTGGTTTCTTTTCCCTAGTCATACCTGTTCCACTGCAAGAGGAGTAAGAACAATACTGTTGATTTTCAGTTTTCCAAAGGCAAAAGCACTCATGCAGCCTCAACCTCTGAGTTGGAACGCTTTCTTGATTTGCGTTGAGGTATGTCTTCTGGATTTCTCATTTCAAAAAGATCACCTACTTCTCTAGTAAAGTAATTGCACAAAACTTCAACTGTACCGACATCAACGCGGCTGAAGTTATTTGTGAACAAGCGGTTAATCGTTGTGATATCTAACCCAGTTTCTTTTGCCAACTGTCTCTGTGACAGCTGTGGATCTTTTTCTGCCATAAGCACGGCTAGCCTACAAAACATTTTTTGAGTCGGCAAACTTGAAAAGTCACTTTTTGGATTTGCGAGAAGGTATTCTAGTCTTTCTATCCAAACAGAGTTACTGGAAGTTTGGTTTAGTTTTGGCTCAAACCAAGCAATTAAAGCCATCTCTATTTCTTGTAAAAGCCAAGCATCAGAAACTTCTAGCCAAGCAATTCTGACATAGGGCAACTGTTTTAGATCGTGATAACGATGATGCTGTCTCCACCGAAAGTGTAAATCTGTAGACCTACCCAGATAAACAATCTCATGGCCTTCTAGCACAAAGTAGATGCAGCTGATACTAGGTAGACTTCGCTTGTCTGCTAAGGAGAGGGAAGGCAACTTTAAAGGTTGGATTTGTTGGATGTTGAATATACTCATGATGCTTTCTTATTGGGTGATGCTCAACCACACTACTTCAACATTAGTCTGATCTGCTTTTTCTGAACTACTGTACTGATCCTGGAGCATATATAGCATTAAATGCAAGGTGTGGTGGGTAACTGCGATCGCTCGTAAAGAAATACTGAAAGTAAGGCAAGAGGATCGATAGTGGCAGGATTAATCGCCATTTTTTGACTCCGTACTGAAAGAGGATTTTCGAGACATATTTGAATCAACTATATCTTGGGGAGACAGCATAATTAAATTATTAGATTGGATGCATGATGCACTTTCATATTT
>NZ_JBTYKD010000302.1:0-6948 GCF_054880495.1 Nostoc sp. | reverse complement strand
AATGATTGCAATGCGTTTAGTAAAGTTTTAATGCAATTCTTAATCTTATTTTACAGATATAGCTAACAATTTGGCATAGTAAGTACTGAAGAACCGAAAAAATTAACAGTCTCTAATCTTTTAAAGTTAATATTATTAATTAACCCTATTCTTTGAGATATTTCTAGTAAGTCATGAGCAGATATAGCTTCAAGTTCTTCTTCTGAAAGTAAACCTTTATATTTTGAAGATATGCTTCCTGCCACATCATAAAAATATTGTAAATCATAACCAATTATCAATCTATTTAATGCCCTGATAGTTTCATCCCATAGGAAAGCTAAAGCACCATCAAATAAGCCGTTAATGATTGATGCTACAAATTTTGATAAATAGCTTTTTTGTTCTATTGGAAGAGTCTCTAAAGCACTGTACAGCGCAAATATCGCTTTTCTCCTTTCATCAACAGATGAAAAAATATTATCCGTTGGTAGTCCAAGATAATTTAGCAAATCAATGTATGGCTTATCCAATGCTGTAATAGAATTTTCAATTTGAGATGATGTAATCTTTGTTGGTATTAATATAATTTCTGTATTATTCTCAGACATCTTTTTAGGGTAATGGTAAAATTATTTCTCAATAATATATTAAAATTATAATTAGATTACTATAGCAATAATACGTAAAATAAACATATTAATCATACTTAAGTTTTTCTAAGCGTACTGAAGCTTTAACACCTGTGATCCAAGGCTATAAGCATAGGTTTTTTTCAGCATTAAATAATCAGCACTGACTCGGAGCGATCGCACCAATAATCTATCTGATTCACTTAATTGATTAGTTTTATTTTTCTCTAAAAGTTGCAAATCTAGTTCTTGTTGACTTTCGGGAACTTGACTTTGACCAATAGTTAATGAATCTTCAATCGTTAATTCTTGCATAGCGATTAATTCCCCTTGTAATTCCAGGGGTGCATAATCAACAGTAGGAGGAGCATTTCTTTGGTTAGTCATAATTTTTGTAGAAAATGCTTTAGGGCAATATATCTTATATTACGATATTCTCGCTCGCTTAGAATCTGACCGCCGCTTGTATCTGGCTATTCGTCAAGAAACCTACTCAGAACTATTTCAAGAACCAATTGGTAAAATATTATTAGAAAATCAACGCCTTTGTTTACTTGTCTTTGACTCAAAACGAGAGGTGGTAGTGCAATGGATACCTTAGATAATTATCGCCAAATCATTCAAAAAGTATTAAACGAATACGCCCAACTACCCTACGCTTACGGAGAATTAGAAAGACAACTAATTATAGACCAAAGCGCCAACCATTACCTACTACTAACACTCGGCTGGGAAAATAATCAACGGGTACATGGTTGCTTAGTTCATATTGATATTATCAACGGCAAAATCTGGATTCAAAGAGACGGTACAGAATACGGTATGGCCAACGAACTTGTTAACGCTGGTATTCCTAAAAATCAAATTGTTCTCGCCTTCCAACCAGCCGATATCAGACAGTATACTGAATTTGCAGTTAATTAAGCTTAAAAACTGCTGCTAAATCTGGAATAGTAATTGCTATAACTTAAAACTCTCAAGTTGATATATTAGAAATATTCATACATACACATCTCATGTTAACCGTAACAATTGATGAAATCCAGCAAAACCTAACTGGCTATCTTCAACAAGTGGCAGCAGGAGAAAATATTATTATCATGCACGCAGGTAAACCTATTGCAGAAATTAAACCAGTTTCACTCACTTTTCAACAAATTAGACCTTATGGCTTATGTGCTGGGGAGTTCATTGTTCCAGATGATTTTGATAGTCCTTTAGCTGAAGATATTTTGAATATTTTTGAAGGTAAATGAAACTATTACTAGATACCCATATTTTCTTATGTTTGATTAGTGTTGATCAATCAAAAATGACCAAAAACCATAGGTTTTTTTCAACATTAAGTAATCAGCAATCACTCTCAGCGATCGCAACAATAATCTATCTGATTCACTTACTTGATGATTTTTCTCTAAAAGGCGATCGCTCCGACTCAGTTTTCCAATTATCATGGACTCAAAGGCTTAAGTTTCAACCTCAGAAGCCCAAAACCTCTATCCTAGCACTGTGGTAAAAAATACTGAAACTATTAAGATTAGAAGCATCTACCTACTGAATACCCACTAATCTTTCCCAACCATGCCTCTGTCACGCATAGTAACGCTGATTGTTGGTCTGATCGTCATTTTGGGGCTAGCCCTATGGCTAATTGATTCCCTATCACGCCTCTATTGGCAATTATCCTATTCGCCGTTGCTGGGCAATTTACTGTTGTTGCTGCTGATTATCCTCATCGGAGCGTTGGTTGCCGCTTTCGTTTATTATGTATTGGTGATTCAATCAGGGGAAAAGCGATCGCGCCGCAACCCAAAGCGAGTGACTGCGGCGCAAATCCCTGCGGCTAAATCTGACGCTGCTTCTACAACTCTCCAGGCTGTGCGCCAACAGGTAGGGCAAATTCAAGATGAAGTAGCACGTCAGGCTTTATTAAGTAAATCGCGGGAGATTGAAGCGAACTTAGCACGGGGTGAGATTCAAGTAGTGGTATTTGGTACCGGGAGTGCTGGTAAAACTTCCCTAGTTAATGCAATTATGGGACGCATGGTTGGTCAAGTGGATGCACCGATGGGTACAACCCAGGTTGGAGAAACCTATTGTCTGCGACTAAAGGGATTAGAACGCAAAATTTTAATTACAGATACGCCAGGAATTTTAGAAGCAGGGGTGGCGGGAACGGAACGCGAACAAATGGCGCGAGAACTGGCAACAGAAGCAGATTTACTGTTGTTTGTGGTAGATAATGACTTACGACGCTCAGAATATGAGCCGTTGCGGGGGTTGGCAGAAATTGGTAAGCGATCGCTTTTGGTGCTTAACAAAACTGATTTATATACAGATGAAGATAAAGAAGCCATCCTCGCTAGATTGCGTCAACGGGTACGGGGATTTATTGCTACTAATGATGTGGTGGCGATCGCTGCTAATCCCCAATCTGCACAACTAGAAACTGGCGAAACTTTCCAGCCGGAACCGGATATTATCCCTTTACTGCGACGCACGGCTACTGTTTTACGGGCTGAGGGCGAAGATTTGGTGGCCGACAACATTCTTTTGCAATCTCTGCGATTGGGAGATGAGGCGCGAAAACTCATTGATGGCCAGCGTCGCCGTCAAGCTGACAAAATCGTAGAACGGTTTCAGTGGATTGGTGCTGGTGTAGTATCAGTCACACCTATACCAGTCGTAGATTTATTGGCGACAGCTGCTGTTAATGCTCAAATGGTTGTGGAAATTGGTAGAGTGTACGGCTGTGAATTGAATATGGAACGGGGACGAGAGTTAGCCCTTTCTTTAGCGAAAACGATCGCCAGTTTAGGCATTGTTAAGGGAGCAATTCAATTATTATCTACAGCTTTGCAGCTGAATGTTGCCACCTTTATTATTGGTAGAGCAATTCAAGGCGTGACAGCAGCTTATTTAACGCGAATTGCTGGTAAAAGTTTTATTGAATATTTTCGTCACGATCAAGATTGGGGTGATGGTGGAATGACGGAAGTTGTACAGCGACAGTTTCAAATTAATCGCAGAGATGAATTTATCAAGGCTTTTATTCAAGAAGCGATCGCGCGGGTAGTCAAGCCGTTGACAGATAAATCTGAAGTAGTTGAACACGATGAAGAACTCAATAGTTAAAAGTTAAACGCTGTGGTAGATTGTTTTCGGAGTAAGAAACCGATAGTAATGCAATCATATTGAGCTAGCAGTCTCCCTAGCAACTTCTCGCAGCCGCTCCACATCGCGCATCGGTGGTGCACCAAAGAGCCGCTTGTACTCCCGGTTGAAGTGCGAGGCATCGTCGTACCCCACTCGGTAGGCAGCACTGGTAGCGTCAAGGTTTTCCCCCAGCATCAGACGGCGAGCCTCCTGGAGCCGCAGTTGCTTCTGGAACTGCAAGGGACTCATTGCAGTGACAGACTTGAAGTGATGGTGAAAGCCCGAGACGCTCATTCCCATTTCTCGTGCGATGTTTTCAATCCGAAGCGGCTCGTTAAAGTCTTTACGAAGTCGCTCGACAGCTCTGGCGATGTGGTAGGTGTAGCCGCCCAGAACTGCAATATGACGGAGCCGATTACCTTGCTCTCCCATCAGGAGTCGGTAAATGATTTCCCGCTTAATCAGTGGTGCGAGAACATGAACTTCAGCAGGGGAATCTAGAAGTCTGACGAGCCGCACCACAGCGTCCAAAAGATTTGCATCCAACAGACTTACGTCAATCGCTTTCACATCAGCACGGCTGCGCGATGAGGGATGCCCTACCTCGACCATGACTGAGCCAACGAGGGTGGGGTCAAGATCGAGGCGAACGCTAAAGTACGGTTGCGCCTTGGACGCTTCCAGGATTTGGCTGACAATCGGCAGTTCGACCGTAGCAAGTAGATAATGCATCGGGTCGTACTGATAGCGATCGCTGCCCAGAAGGACTTCTTTGCTGCCCTGAGCGATCGCACAAAAGGCAGGGATAGAGACACTATGAAGGCATTCCGAAGGCGAGGAGGCGCGGTTGAAGTGCAATCCTTTGAGCGGCTCAATTGTCCCATCATGACGAATAGCCTGTGCAATTCGCTCTTTCATTTCGTCTCTGTTAGCTTGCGCTCTGTCTGCCTCGCGCTTTGCCTGCTGGTCGTTCATTAAATCGATATCGGACTTTTCACTCGTTTTGGCAGCGTTCATTTCTAAGTTTGCAGGATTGTACAACAATCTTAGACGATCGTCCTATTGCTTGCCCTTGAGGATTCGTAGAATGAAGCTAAAGCAATGAAAAGCGATTCCGCCGTCTTGCAAGCGTCTGGATTTTTATTCAAGAGAAAACTCAGTTTTGATTGGGTAAGGGATTCACCTACTGACAACCAAAACGGCATCAAGGCTAACCTTGCTTCTTAAAAAATCCATCCCTATTGATAGAGAAGCGATAAATGCTCAATCTGTACGATTGGGACAGCCACCAAAATCGCATCAAGTGAAGGAATTAAGAAAATGGATATCAAAAGAAGTGGCTCACAGCCTTCCGCCAAAGGATCGGCTGAGTATTTTACCGGCACTGTCCGCATTGACCCCCTGTTCCAAGCAAATGATCCGGCACGCACATCTGTGCCAGTGTCACGTTTGAGCCGGGTGATCGAACAGCATGGCACACCCACCCGTTAGGACAGACCCTGATCGTGACGGCTGGCTGCGGTCTCGTACAACGCTGGGGCGGCTCGATCGAGCAAATTCGACCGGGGGACGCAATCTCGATCTCGCCGGGTGAGAAGCATTGGCACGGTGCTACACCAACCACAGCCATGACACACGTTGCCATTCAGGAGGCGCTCGACGGCAAGCCTGTGGATTGGCTGGAACAAGTCAGCAACGAACAATACCAGACGCCAAAAGTAGACAAATAGGAGCATCAATATTATGTACAACACGAAAGCTTATTCCGCAGCCAGTTCAACATCACCGCTGTCCTCCACCAAGATCAAGCGTCGCGATCCAACTGAACACGACGTGCAGATTGAAATCCTCTTCTGCGGCATCTGCCACTCCGACCTCCATTCGGTGCGTAACGAGTGGAGCAGTATCATGTCCACCGTCTACCCAATTGTACCAGGTCATGAGATCGTGGGCCGTGTCACCAAGGTTGGCTCGGCAGTTACGAAGTATAAGCTAGGCGACCTCGCTGCGGTCGGCTGCCTGGTGGACTCGGATGGTACCTGTCCCCATTGCCAAGCTGGTCTTGAACAGTTCTGCCCGAACCTGACCCTCACCTTCAACTCCCCGGACAAACACCTCGGAGGTATCACCTATGGTGGCTACTCCGATAGTATTGTCGTCGATGAAGGCTTCGTTCTGCGCGTTCCCACCAATCTCGATCTCCCTGGAGTCGCGCCACTCCTCTGCGCCGGGATTACAACCTACTCCCCCCTGCGCCACTGGGGCGTCACCAAGGGTAAGAAGGTCGGTGTGGTTGGTCTTGGTGGGCTGGGACACATGGGCGTGAAGTTTGCCCGTGCGTTCGGTGCCCACGTCGTCGTCTTCACCACCTCGCCCGACAAAACAGAAGACGCGCTCCGCCTCGGTGCTGACGAAGTGGTCGTCTCCCGCAACACCGATGAAATGCAGAAGCATGCTGGCAGCTTCGATTTCATCCTCGACACCGTCTCCGCCAAGCACGACATCAACGCCTATCTCAACCTGCTCCGCCTCGATGGCAACATTACCCTTGTCGGCGCACCTGAGAAGCCCCTGGACGTGTCGGCATTCAGCCTCATCATGGGTCGCCGCAGTCTCTCCGGCTCTAATATCGGCGGCATCGCCGAAACTCAGGAGATGCTCGACTTTTGCGGCAAGCATAACATCACCGCCGATGTCGAAGTCATCCCCATCCAGAAGGTAAACGAAGCCTACGAGCGACTGCTCAAGTCCGATGTAAAGTACCGCTTCTGTATTGATATGGCATCCCTTAAATCTGCATAACCGAGGTGGAACCTCGAAAGAATAACAATGCAAAAGCGCAAACTTGGAAACAGTAATTTGGAAGTCTCGGCGATTGGGCTGGGCTGTATGGGGCTGAACTATGCCTACAGCCATACCCTGGACAAGAAAGAAAGCATCTCCCTGCTCCAAGCCGCGGTGGAGCATGGCATCACCCTCTTTGATACGGCCGAAATGTATGGACCATTCACCAATGAAGAATTGGTGGGCGAAGCGCTCAAACCCTACCTCGATCAGGTCGTCATTGCCACGAAGTTCGGCATCAAGTTACAGCAATTTTCAGGTAATTGAACCACAAACTGCGGTAGGCTGGGAAGGGAGTTATTGTTAGATCCGATGCCAATATCTTACTCAGGAGATT
>NZ_JBTYKD010000301.1:0-20105 GCF_054880495.1 Nostoc sp. | reverse complement strand
TGCTATTCTAAGTGCAAAAATGTTCTATATAGTAGTTAATTTAGTATGTATGCAAACATTAATTATTGATAACTATGACTCTTATACCTTTAATCTTTACCAGATGATTGCCGAGGTAAATGGGGAATTACCTCTGGTAATTCGTAATGATCAGCTTAACTGGGATGAATTGAAAGAAATTGTATTTGACAACATTGTGATTTCACCTGGCCCCGGTCGTCCAGAAAGGTCAGAAGATTTTGGAGTCTGCCGACAGATAATTGAGAATGTCAATGTGCCTTTGCTGGGAGTTTGTCTGGGGCATCAAGGAATTGGCTACATACATGGTGCAAAAGTGATTCATGCACCGGAAGTTCGACACGGTAGACTGAGCAAAATTTATCACAATGATTCCAAATTATTCCAAGGCATTCCCAGTCAATTTTCTGTGGTGCGCTATCACTCCTTGATAGTTGCGGATGAACTACCTGAGTGCCTAGAAAAAATTGCTTGGACTGAGGAAGGATTAGTGATGGGATTGCGTCATCGACATCTACCTTTTTGGGGTGTGCAGTTTCACCCAGAGTCTATTTGTACAGAATATGGACAAACATTGCTAGAAAATTTTAGAGATATCACGCTGCAATTTATAGATAAATCATCAAGAAGTTCAGAAAAGCGGTATTGGACTGGATATGGATTTATTGCTCCTCCTATTGATGAACCCTGCCAAGAACAGGAAGAGAAGTTTGAAGTTCATAGCCGCAAACTGAATATTTGCCCGAACACAGAACAAATATTTGTCCATTTATTTCGGCAAGCAACAAATGCCTTTTGGTTAGACAGTAGCCGCGTGGAATCCGGTTTATCTCGCTTCTCGTTTATGGGCGATGGGAACGGTAAAAATAGCCTCTTGGTACGCTACCATACCCAAATGCAGGAACTGACGATCGCACAGTCAGATCGTGTTACCCATCGCCGCGAAAGTATTTTCGAGTATCTCAAACGAGAAATTGACCTCCGAAGTTGCCAGGCTGATGATTTACCATTTGATTTTAACTGTGGATTTGTGGGCTATTTTGGCTATGAACTCAAGGCAGAGTCTGGATCGTCATTGGTACATTCTTCACCATTACCAGATGCAATTTTCTTATTTGCCGATCGGATGATTGCCATCGATCATCAAGAACAGTGTGTTTATTTGCTGCAATTAATCAAAAAAGGACAAACAGAACAGGTAGAAGCTTGGTTTGATACTATCCAACAACAACTCGAAACCCTGACTCCTCTTTCTCCCCTTGTACCTCAAGGAAATACTCAGCTAGTCAAGTTTAGTTTAAGTCGTACTTACCAGACTTACATTAATGATATTCACCATTGCTTAGAGGAAATTTATGAAGGGGAAACCTATCAAGTTTGCCTCACAAATCAGCTTCATACTGATATAACCCCCGATCCAATAACGTTCTACCGCAGATTACGTAGGCTCAATCCTGCCCCATACGCGGCATTTTTGCGCTTTGGTGAGATTGCGATCGCCTGCTCATCTCCAGAACGATTTCTGCGGATTGATCAGCAGGGTTGGGTAGAAACTAAGCCGATTAAGGGAACCCTGAGACGCGGAAAATTCCCTGAAGAAGATTTTATCCTCAAAGAACAGTTACGCAACAGCGAAAAAGATAGGGCTGAGAATCTGATGATTGTCGATCTATTACGCAATGATTTGGGACGAGTCTGTGAAATCGGTAGCATTCACGTACCAAAGTTAATGGATGTAGAAACCTATGCAACAATGCATCAACTGGTAACAACAGTACGGGGGCATTTGCGATCAGATTTAACAGCAATAGATGGCGTGCGGGCTTCATTTCCAGGAGGTTCGATGACAGGTGCGCCTAAACTCAGAACCATGCAAATTATCGATCGATTGGAACAAGAAGCAAGGGGAGTGTATTCAGGAGCGATTGGCTTTTTGGGATTGAATGGTTCAGCTGATTTGAATATTGTGATTCGCACTGCTGTTCTGACTCCTAATCAAACTTCTATTGGTATCGGTGGCGCGATTGTGGCGCTTTCCGATCCTGAGATGGAGTTTCAAGAAACGCTGCTGAAAGCGGAAGCCTTAATTCATGCGATCGTTCTCACAATGTACGGAACATTTGAGCCAGATATGTATGATATAGCGGGAGTAAAATCAAAGACTGCCGATAATTGTAAACCTATTGCAAAAATACTTGAACCGCCAGTGACTCAAGTCACTTTCGAGGTTTGATCCTCACAAGAACAGCCCCTCTCCCAATTTTGGGAGAGGGGAGCAAATTCTCTAGTTCCCCTTCTCCCAACTTGGGAGAAGGGGTTAGGGAATGAGGGCTTAACTATTTGCTGAGAACTTACCCTGAGTATTTTATGGGTTTGAACGCGACTTTTTTCAGCAAAACGAAAACATTAGAAATCTGCAATTAGTCGCGCCTTCCTGAGTAATAATTGTAATACAGTCTCTTCGCGGGAAATAATATCAACCTTACCCTCCATTCCCCACTCCTTACTCCCCACTCCCTACTCTCCACTCACCGTCTACGCAAATAATTTCAAAAATCAAAGCGGACTGCTATATCTTTACTTCACTACAATCTGGTAAGATTTACAACAAGTAGAAAAACTGCTTGTTCTCTTTTTCTTCAACCCTGGTATTTCGGGTATTTTTTGGGAAAGGAAAATCAAAAATGTCTCATCTATTGTGGAAAACTCTGGTACTAACTCCAGTAGTTTTGGGAGTGACAGTGTTGCTTTCTGCTAGGGCTATGGCTGCTAAAATAGCAGGTTCTTCTGAAGATACAAAGGCAAAAGTTACTCAAACAGAAGCATCAATAGCTTCTGCTGCTTCAGTATTCATTCAAACAGAGCAACCAAAAGTTAATCAGCAGTTGGTTGCCCAAAAGACTGATGATAATAACATTTTAGAAGAGGTTAACCGCTACACCAGCGAAGGCAAGAACCAGAATTCACTATCTCAAGTCACATCAGTTTCTCAGTTTTCTGATGTACAGCCAACTGACTGGGCATTCCAAGCTTTGCAATCCCTGGTTGAACGCTACGGGTGTATTGCTGGATACCCCGATAGCACTTACCGTGGCAACCGAGCATTGACACGTTATGAATTTGCCGCAGGTTTGAATGCTTGTTTAAATCGAGTTAATGAACTGATTGCGACATCAACTGCTGGCTTGGTGTCAAAACAGGATTTGACGACCCTCCAACGTTTGCAAGAGGAATTCTCGGCAGAATTAACAACTCTGCGTGGTCGAGTAGATGCTGTAGAAGCACGGACTGCTGAACTTGAAGCAAATCAGTTTTCTACTACAACCAAGCTAGTTGGTGAAGCAATATTTGCTGTCACCAACAACTTTGGCAAGAACGACAACAACAACACTATTTTCCAAGACAGGGTGCGTTTAGACTTGCAAACGAGTTTCACAGGTAAAGATACTTTGCATACTAGGCTGGCAGCTGGTAATGCAGTTGGATTGGCTTTACCAAATGGCACATTTGAAGGGACTCAAACCATTAGCGTATCTCCTACTACCAACAACGCTGTTTCTATAGACTGGTTGGCCTATTACTTCCCCATTGGCAACTCCCAAGTTTATATAGCTGCTAGTGGAGGTATTCAGAGCGATTACGTTCCTACCGTCAGCCCATACTTTGAAGATTATGATGGCGGTAACGGTGCTTTGTCTACCTTTGCTTCTGAAAGCCCAATCTATCGGATTGGCGGCGGTGCTGGTATGGGCGTTAACTTAGCCTTTGGTAGTGGTGGCGGTGGCTTTCAACCTTCATTAACCTTGGGTTACTTAGCATCTCAAGCGAATAACCCTGGTCTAAATACGGGTTTATTCGAGGGTAACTATGCTGCTTTAGGACAGTTGAACTTAAAAATAGGCGATCGCGTCACCTTAGCTGCAACCTACGTCCACGGTTATCATAATGGTGGTACTGTTTTATTCGATGCCGGCTCCGCAAGTACAACAACTGGTGTAGACGGTACTGCACAAGCTAACTTTGTCGGTGGTGGCAATCCATATTCAAGTAATTCCTACGGATTGGAGGCTGCTTTTAAACCTAGTGATAAACTTTCGATTAGTGGCTTTGCGGTTTACAACGACATCAGAGGCGTTGGTGCTAATGATGATAGTGAAGTTTGGAGTTATGGACTTGGGGTAGCCCTGCCAGACTTAGGTAAAAAGGGCAACGTTTTAGGACTTTTCGCAGGTATTGAACCCTATGTGGGAGGTAACACTGGTGATAAACCATACCACTTTGAAGGTTTCTATAAGTATCGTGTAAGCGACAACATTTCTATTACTCCTGGGGTAATTTGGTTAACCAATCCTGGTCAACTTCCTGGCAACAACGATGATGCAATTATTGGGACGCTGAGAACAACTTTCACCTTCTAAAGGTTTACAGCAATTTACTGTCGGGTAGTACAGTTAGAGGCTGTAAATACTCCTTAGACATAGGAGTGAAAATGATTGTAGAGACGTAGCATTGCTACGTCTCTACAAGCGTTATGGATAACGCATATCTAACTATCTGACAATGGCATAATAACTTTTTTGTCGTATTGTCAGATATTATACCTGTCCAGCCGTCAATACTTGGGCTGCGGTCAAATTCAGCATTGGCAAAGTCACTGATCGAATAATGTCTGTTCCTTGAAACACAGCTTCTTCATACAGTCCATCTACCAGAGTCAGCAGGGTAATCCGGGCTTTATCAGCATCAACAACCCAGTATTCAGAGATCCCCCGTGCTACGTACTCAGAACGCTTATATCGGTAGTCTCTATCCTGCTATATAAAACCTATACAAGTATAGACTTTATTTCTTACTTCGTCGGGAGCATGTGAGCGGTTAGCCTTCAGTAAGCTTTCAAGGTTTAGCCAACCTTGACCGGCATGAAAAACAATGAATGATAGACATCAAATCTTCGACTAATTCTTGCTGAGGAGATAATGACTCTTGATTAGCCATTATGATTTCGCATCCGACTGATTTCGCTAGTTATTGTATGAATTCAAAGGCGAACGTATACATCCTATCTTTGTGTGCTATTACAATGGTTGCAATTTCGGCTTTAGCTATTTTAGTTAATTATCAGTCTCAACTTAGATTTTACTTTTATTTCTACTTGTTAATCAGCGTACCTGCCATTTTTTGCAGTTTTCTGCCCACCTCTTCCATCGTGTAAAAGAACGTGAAAAACCGGAGTATTTCATCCATTGGGTAATCTTGCTGCTTAATTTCTTCCAACCGATTTAATTGCTGTGTAGCATTGGTAAGTGCAACTTCTATTCCTGACAAAGATAAACTAGGTTGGTGCGATTTGACAGCTGTTGCTAAAAGAAGCATTGCATTTTGAGTTTCCAGTGCCAATTGGGTAATTTGAGGTGCAAGAATTTGCCAAAAAGTATCTTGCTGTCTAGCAAGTACAGTATGTTCCATTGTCAAAGTGTGTTCCCAAATTCTGCGGAGGAGAAATTCCCAGGCTTCATTCACCCGTTTTTCTGGCGGTTCGTTTGTCTGTCCCTGTCTGACTTCCTGCCATAGCGATCGCCCCTTGATAAATGAACTAATGATACTAGTTTTCAACTTATCCACACGGGGGCGATCGTAGTTTCCTGTAAAGGCAGAGTCTACAACCAACTCATAAAACTGCTCTAAATCAGTTAACGTTTGCGACAAACAACGCCTCAGTTCGACTCCAGCCGAAGCAGGAAAAATAAAGTTGTTTACCAACAGTGCCACACCTATACCTAAGAGGGTTTCCAGAAACCTACCCCAAGCGTACAGCCAAGGAGATTGGCTGTGACTCGATATGACAATCACTGATACATACCCCGCCAATTTTGCCGCCTCATTGAATTTCCAATAAGAAGTCAGAAAGATGGTCAAAAATACACTTATTCCCAGTGACCAGAAATTGCTACCCAATACAACCGCAAAGATGGCTCCACCGATGGCACCAATCACGGTACCAATTATTCGTTGGATTCCAAGTAACAAAGTGCTGCCATGAGTAGATGACATCACAATGATCGCGGCGATCGCTGCATAGAAAGGATACTCCCATCGCAACGCCTGAGCAACTTCAAAAGAAATTGCCGATGCGATCGCCATTTTGAATGCCATCTTAGCTAGTACAATTGTTGAGATTCCATCGGGAGTAGCAGCCCAAGTTTGCAGTGCTGTGATGATTCTCAGCTTGTGCGATCGCTGTTTAGGTGGAAGACCATTAGAGGGTTGTATCATGGGTATCGGGTTTATTTGATTTGACAGAAGAAAATAACACATAATCGCCACTAAGAAGCCATAGCGGTAACACTATGCCACTGCCAAAGGTGATAAAGTCCAAGTCAAACAACCAGAAAAAAGAATATCTGACACTAAACTAACGATTGATTCCTGTGATAACGATAAAATTTCTACTTTCTTCAATGCCTCATTCTCACCGAGAATTTAGGCTTTGAGCGTATTTTTCCTGTGATTAGAATCTTTATCAGAGGAATATATGGAATTTAGGGTGACGGCTAAAACTAAATTACAGTAGGCATCTTGGGCTTAACCTACATTCCTGTTCTATTACTACCAGAACCACCAGATGAAGTGAAAAGCTCAATCACGCGCTGTTCTTGCGAAGTTGTGGTTCATGAGAAAGTGCCATGTTAATAAGCTTTGACTATACAACAAATGTAGATTAAATCACTTGTTGTGAAGTGCTAAACTGAACAGAAGGCTTGCTAAATACAAAAGTGTAATACCCATTCTTTTCCTCTGGCTCATTTTCCCTTAGTGCCAACAACTCAAACCCGGCATCTTGAATAAATTGTTTGATTTGCTCCAAGGGGCGACCCACCACCCACAGGGTATACTTATCCTTCACATTGTTGAATATGGAGTTTGCTTCTTTGAGCGGATCTACAGCAAGGTCTTCGGCAACAACAAATTCACAAATGACCTTACCTTGAGGTTTGAGTAGCTGGAAAAACTCTTTTAACAAGGCTTGACAGACTTCATCTTTCACATGCAGCATAACTGCAAAAGAATAAATTAAATTAATACTACTGCGCTCTAGCTTGGTTAAGGTGTTTCCTGTTTCAGTGAGGTAGGTGATGTTGGGTTGAGCATTAATGGCTTTAGCACAGGCAATCACACCGCTAGAAATATCTACTGCAATTACCTGTATACAGTAAGGCGAAACTGCATTTGCCAGGTATCCAGGACCGCAACCATGATCCAATACAGTCATATCTGGTGTAACATAGGGCTTGACTTTAGTATCAATTAGGTGTTGCCGACTGGATGCCAGGCGTTGATGTTCTGTTTCTAAAAAGGCTGAACGTGAAGGAATTTGGTTGGTGGGATAAAAATGTCCAAAATAATGTGGGCTGATGGCAATTAAGTTTAATGCTAAAGATTTACGGTAGTTCCAGGGAACAAGTTGAAATAGGAAGGGAATGTAAAACGCACCAATAAACTTTTGATCAGGAAACCCTGTGGTCAAAATGATCAGAAGTTTACGAAGCAAACTAGTAGCTGGTTTAATCTTCACAGTTTTTCCCCAATAAAACTAAAGTTAGTATTAGTATAATCGGTTAATTTCATTGAACAGCAAAAAGGGGTTATATAGCATTTCTATACAAGGCTATTAGAAAAATTTTCTGACTTTTAGCTGAAAATCAGTATTTAATCACATTACTGATAAAATATGGAGAATGCGAGAACTTTATCCAGCGATCAAGCCTCATCTAGAAGGTAGTTTACAGGTTTCCGACCTTCATACCATTCATTTTGAAGAGTCAGGGAACCCCCAAGGTCAACCCATCGTTTTGCTGCATGGGGGACCGGGTGGCGGATGTCCAGCTTTTTATCGGCAATATTTCCATCCAGAAAAATGGCGGTTAGTGATGTTTGACCAGCGCGGTTGTGGTCAAAGTACGCCCCATGCAGAATTACGAGAAAACACCACTTGGGATTTAGTCAGTGATATCGAAAAACTGCGCCAACATTTAGGTATAGAAAAGTGGGCGGTCTTCGGTGGTAGTTGGGGTAGCACTTTATCATTAGCCTACAGTCAAACCCATCCTTCTCGATGCACGGGACTAATTCTGCGTGGTATCTTTATGTTGAGACAAAAAGAGTTGCAATGGTTTTACCAAGAGGGTGCTAGCTATATTTTTCCTGATGCTTGGGAAGAATATTTAAAACCGATTCCCATAGATGAACGTGATGATCTGATCGCAGCATATTACAAACGCTTGACCAGTGCAGATTTAGAAATTCAATTAACAGCAGCGCGTGCTTGGTCAATTTGGGAAGGTAGTACAAGTAGACTTTTCTTAGATCCAGAACTCATGCAAAAGTTTGGCGAGAGTGAATTTGCTTCAGCTTTCGCACGTATTGAATGCCATTACTTTATGAATAAGGGATTTTTGGAAACAGAAGATCAATTACTCTTAAATATACACCGTATCCGCCATATTCCGGCTGTAATTGTCCAAGGACGCTATGATGTAGTCTGCCCAATAATATCAGCTTGGGAATTACATCGGGCTTGGCCGGAAGCGGAATTTATAGTGGTTCCTGATGCTGGACATTCAATGAGTGAACCAGGAATTCGTAGTGCTTTGATTGAGGCAACAGATAATATTAAATTCGGTTGAATATTTAAATTTCTATAGCCTTTCCCAATCATATAAGGTACATCATAGCTCCCTCCTCCCTTGCTCTTAGGGGGTTGGGGGTGGGGTTCTTGTAGCTCACTCAATCCAATCAGGTCCTTTGAAGAAACTTCCATCTTCTCTAAAGGTTTGATACACTACCATACTTAACATCACCTACACTAAAGTACACAGCAATCCTAACCCTTGTAAATTTGGAAACTTATACTGTATATAAAGCATCAGTGTAAGTAGTTCACTACAAAAAAAAGATATGCGAATTCTAATTATGCAAAGCAGTATGTTGTTGCTCCTGACTGCGGTCACAACTGGCTGTGTCGGTTCTTCCTCTGTGACAAAACAGCCGCAAGCCTTGCCAGCAAGCACTGAGCAGGCGACGAAGGAAACTGTGTTGACCTCTACACCTACACCGACTGAAAAAACTACAGATAATTCTACCCCTGAAGCCACTACTGCCACGAATCCGACGCGCTGTGAAACTAGCCAATTGTCAGTGCACCAAGTCTCTAAAGATGCTGGTGTTGGGAATGTTGGACTCACCTACGCCTTCACCAATAACGCCTCATCCCCTTGCACCCTCAAGGGTTATCCGGGATTGGCACTACTGGATGCAACAGGTCAGCCTTTGGAAAGGATTAAAGTTATCCGCTCCAAGGATACTTACTTTTCGAGTCAGCAAACTCGACAAAAAGTAACTCTAGCTCCTGGAACACAAGCCTCATTTCAGATAGCATATAACCATATAAGTTCCTCAGATGAACACTGCCCAATGTCTAGTAAAATTGAAATCACGCCTCCTAATAATTACCAGCACTTTACCCTTACAGAACAAATCAAGCCTTGTACGGGCAAAGTCAGAATAACTCCGGTGCGAGCTGTTGATACTAAACCCTAGTAAATTTCTGTAATTTACTCAAAGACCCAGAAAAAGCATAAATTAGATCAAAGCCTCTGATAAGTTCAGTATTGTACTATTCACAAAGGTTAAAAAATTCTATGCTAGGAATTGATGTTGCAGATCAAGACGGCAGAGTAGATTGGACGGCAGTAAAAAACTCTGGTAAAACTTTTGCGTTTGTCAAAGCCACAGAGGGAGTTAGCATCAAAGATTCTGCTTTTGCTCATCACTGGCCGACCATGAAAGCTGCTGGTATTATTCGGGGTGCTTATCATTTCTTTCACCCACATACTTCTGACCCGGTTCAGCAAGCAAAAGAATTCTTAAAAACGCTGGGGAAATTAGAACCGGGAGACATGCCACCAGTTCTGGACGTAGAGGTAACTGACAACGTAAGTCCCCAAGCTGTAATTAATGCAGCCAAACAGTGGTTAGCAGAGGTGGAAAAAGCCCTTTTACAACAAACACAAAAACCAATCAAACCAATCATTTATACCTTCCCCAGTTTCTGGACAGAACTTGGAGATCCATCTGATTTTGCTAGTTATCCGTTATGGATTGCCCACTACGGAACCCGCAATCCAACTGTTCCTAGCCCTTGGCAGGGGCAATACCTAATCCATCAATATGAAGGTGATATATCTGGTGTACCAGGTGTTAGTGGTCGAGCCGATTTGAATCGATTTAATGGATTTCAGCTAGGAGATTCTGGGCTAAAAGTAAAACAATTACAACAGCAATTAACAAAGATTGGATTATATACTAATGCCATTGATGGGCATTTCTCCGAGTCAGTTAAGGATGCAATTGTTAGTTTCCAAACATCTAAGAGGTTGCAAGCTGATGGAATTATCGGTATAAAAACTTGGGTAGCTTTATTGTGGATTTAAGTAAGGAACGCGGATTAAATAAAATGCAAAACTTCATCCTGTCTCTAGCTTGCCTCCCCTTTATAAGGAGAGGGATTGAGGGTGAGGTAAACCAGGGACATAAATTGTATGTTCTTTAATTCTTATTCCTAAGTGGGTGTGAATAATTAAAGGTTTGTAGTAAGCGCTGGAGCCGCTTACTACAAACCTGTAGTTAATTTTACATTGCGTAACATAGTTTGATTTACTCTTGCCCACTTACTTAACATCGAAATGCACAAAAGTGAGATTTGACCTCAAAAAAACCTTTAAGAATTCGTTTGAGTGAATTAAACTTAACCCGCCTGATAGCTTTAGGCACTTCTACCCATTGCCGTTTTCTTTTACTTGCTTCTGGATAATCTTCACTCAGCATTTCCACTGGTAATAAATACATCTTGACACAGTAACTTTTACCTCGTTTGCGGTACTTGTAAGTGCCGAGTGCATTCGCATCTACCTGCCCAATTACCCCTGCTTCTTCCCACGCTTCTTTGGCTGCTGAATCAGGCGAACTCATGCCATTAGGAATATCTCCTTTTGGAATTACCCAATGTTGAAAGTTACGAGTCGTGATTAGCAAGATTTCAATTTTGCCATTGTTCACTCTATAAGGAATCACCCCAGACTGTTTAAAGACTTTGCTAACTTTTCGACTCATGTAATTTGCATCCTCTACAGTGTAGCTTTTTTGTATAATGTTTACTTCCGAAAGTCTAGAGCTGATACCGGATAAATGTTGGTTAATTTTAGATTATGAAAAGGTTAAAATTGCTTTTTTAACTATAAAAGTTAATTATTCAAATTTTTTGATTCTACCGCAGGGTATGAGAATCGCTAGGTTTGTAATCTTACAAATATAAAGTTAACTGCTGTAAAGTATGTACTCTGATGGCTAATTGACAAATGCGGCACTCTTCAAAACATCACATATTTTGGCTGAATGCCAGAATATATAACAATCCTATTTTATTGTTTAAAATCACAAGATTCAGAACCCTGACTTCTTAGAGAAATCGGGGTTATAGTTGTTCACAAATGATTTAGGATTACTATATATGTCAGCAATGTAACTAACTTGACTATTTCAGATTTTGGTAGATATACAGCGAAGATATTATATTTAAATCTACTTCTTTACGCTCATCCTCATTAGTATTTTTAAACAGGATTGTAAACGCACCAGCACCTAACCTATCTTGAGGAAACATCCGATAACAAGGCATTGTAGTTAAATGCGACTGATATTTTGCTAAATTAGTAATTTCTATTGGCTGAAACTGGGGAAAGCGTTCTAAAAACCATTCACAAACTTGCTCATTTTCTTCGGGTGAATATGTGCAAGTCATATAAGCAAGATAGCCTTTTGGTGAAACAATTTTAGCAGAGTTAGCTATAATGCGCTTTTGCCGATTTGCGCTCTTATTAATAGCTGTTGGGTGAAAACATCCGGGTGCTTTTTCACCTTTAGCAAGTAAAGATTGTCCAGTACAAGGAGCATCTACTATTACTAAATTGCTAGTGTCGGGAAACATTTGGGCAAATATACTCGAATCTCGATTAACCACTGCACTAGGGCTAATCTGGCAACGCTTCAAATTAGAAATTAGCATTCCCAGACGTTTGCCAATGACTTCATTACTGATGAGTAAGTCTGGTTGTAAAGCTTTCCAAGCAAAGATACTTTTACCTCCTGGTGCGGCACACATATCAAAAACTAAAGGTACTGACTGAGGAATAGCTAACAAAGTAGTAGCCGCAAACACCGAAGAAAAATCTAAACAATAGAAATATCCTTTTTCATGCAAGGGATACTGACCGGGTTTTTCTCCCAAATATAAGCGGTCTATAAATTCTGGTTGCCAAGAGGTTGGTGTTTCCACCGCTAAAGGCGAAATCTCTGGCTTTTCTTGACACCAAAGAATACTGCGTGAAAAAGGCTGAGGATTCATTAAAGCCTCGATAAATTTTTCTTGCTCATCTAGATTAGTGAACAAACGCCGCGAGACTTTAAGTAATAAATTAGAAGGTTTTTCCATGTGAATTATGAATTACGTTAGCGAAGCGTTAACGAGTCATCGAGCGTCATTACGAATTAGTAAGTTGTATCAGAATCAAAATAAAATTGTTACAGAAGAACAATGTAATTAAGGCTTTTGGCTTCATACTCAAAATATAATGACCGCCATTGGGATCGCAATGGCCAAGCTACCCCACTGCACCGGAGAAGGTCATGAACTTAGATAATTTTCCGCAAAAATTACGCAAAGAAGCACACTTATGGAGGGATGAAGGATTAATTAGTTCTTCGCAGTATGAGCAAATAGCAGAACGTTATCAATTTAAAAACCTGGAAGCTGCTGCACGCGATCGCCAGAAAGCGATCGCGATTGGTATCGGCGGCATACTTTTATGCTTAGGCATAATTACCTTTGTAGCAGGAAACTGGCAGGGAGGGTCACGAGAAGTCAAATTTATTCTGCTGATCAGTTTATTTTTTGCGATCGCAATCACTGGTTTTTACACATGGAGATCACCTGAAGGGAAGAAGCCACAAAAAAGTAAACGCTTGCTGGGAGAAGGATTACTAATTTTAAGCGCCTTCATTTTCGGTGCAAATTTACTGCTGATGGCCCAGATGTTCAATATTGCCGGTTCAACTTCCCAATTGTTTCTTGTCTGGGGGTTCGGTGTTGTGGTGATGGCCTTCAGTTTGTGCTTAAATTCTTTAGGAATTCTGTCAATTGTTCTCGTGGAAATCGGGTACTGGACTGGATTAGAAGACTTGTGGTACGCTTCAGGTGAGTTAACTTGGTCGCGGTTCGTGGTGCAGCATCTACCTTTGTTGGCATGGCTGGTGTTTGTACCCTTAGCTTACTTCTGTCGATCGCGTTGGATTTTTGGTCTAGCAGCCTTTGTTTTTGCTAGTTCCTTACAAGCTAACCTTAATCCCCTACCACTGCTGAATTATGCTGATATAGCGCCTTGGGTGGCATCTTTTGCTTTTGCACTCCCACCTGCATTATTCTGGAGTTATGATGATCTGCTGTTTCCAACCATAAATTACAGGTTGTTTCAATCCCTGGCTCGTAATTTAGCGTTGGTAAGCTTCGGCATTGTCTTTTACGTTCTGTCTTTTCGTTGGGTTTGGGAATCTCCAAATTATGGTTATAATCAGCCAACGAATTTCACAAACTTATTCGGATCTCTGCCAATCATCGATTTGGGAATTCTCAGCGGCTTGGCGGTATTGCAATGGTTGTTTCTACTCCGCCAAAGAAATAACCCTCCGCGTCGGGAAGTAATTTTCACGACTGCTATCATTAGTACCTTTCTTGTCTTTATTATCCTAGTACCTTTTTGGCATCAAACTATCAGCCGGATTGATGAACTTGGTGTTTTTATTTTCAATGTACTTCTAGCAATATTAGCCTGGGGACTAATTCAAGAAGGATTGAAATTAAGCAAGAGAAGTTCATTTTGGGGCGGTATGCTGTTATTCACACTGCAAATTATCAGTCGCGTGCAAGAGTACGATACGGACTTACTTTTCAAGTCGCTGGTGTTTGTCTTGTGTGGTTCTGCTTTAATTAGCGCTGGACTCTGGTTTGAACGCCGCCTATCTGGTGGTAGCTCTACAAGTAAGAAGTAGGGCAAAATCTGAAGTCAGAATTCAGAAATCTGTCAATGATCAAAATCTTTGTGCGTCAAAATTTTTAAAGTTTCTCTGCGTCAGTCCTAATCTCATTACTTTTGGCCTCTTCAAGACCTTTGCTTTTTAGGACTACGCTCATGACTAATAGTTCTTCTGAATCTAAAAATAAACCCTTGTCTCCCGAAGCCGAATTCTCCAATAAGGTGACTTTTCGGGATTACTTAATTGCGACTGAACAAAAATCGAATAAGCCCTTACCTTTTTGGCGGTTAATAGTTCCTCTGGCGGTGCAAACTGGGCTAATTATGGCAGTACCAGCCCAAGCGCTTTATACAGATGTGGCAGGCAAAACGGTGATTTTGCAAACCGTACCTATAAACCCTAACGATGTACTAAATGGTAACACCTTAGCGTTAGATTACAACATATCTCGTACCGCAAATTTGAGCAGACTACCTGGTTGGCAAACATTAGTCAGCAAAGGTCGTGGAAGTGGCAGAAGATTGCCTGAAGGAACCAACATCTACGTGATTTTGCAAGAGCAACTATCCTTTGGTCGCGGTGTTCCTAGAGCTTGGAGACCGTTGCGAGTAAGTAGCGATCGCCCTACAACTCTTAGAGCTAACCAAGTCGGCTTAAAAGGTGTTTATCAAAATGGTTCTGTTAACTACGGCTTAGAAACATATTACATCAAAGAAAACCAACGCCGGCAGATTACCAACGACTTGCAAGCCCAACGCGCCCGGAGAGGACAGCTATCACCGATTGTAGTGAAGGCGAAAGTAGATCCACAGGGAAAAGCAGTGCCAGTTAGTATGTGGGTGCGCGATCGCAATTATCGCTTTTAGACCGTTAGACATAGGAGTGAAAATGACGTAGGCACAATTGAAGAATTCTGCCTACCAAGGATTTCGGGCAACGCATAGTTACAGCTATTTTCAGGTAAATAGACCACGCGGTAGGGGCACAGCAATGCTGTGCCCCTACGAGAGATGTGGCAATACGGTTCGGTTAAGAATATTTGTAGGTTGGGTTGAACGAAGTGAAACCCAACAAACCCTACAACTTTTGGGTTTCGTTCCTCAACCCAACCTACACATTTTTATTTTTTGGGCTTAACCGAACCGTATTGAGAGATGTGGTTCAAATACATGATTTCTGCTGTAATTTCAGGAAATGTCTAATCGAATTCTTGGCTAGACAAACGAGAGCTACATCTCCGGGCTAATGGAAAATCAAACTTTTTTAACCCGCTCCGAACTTCGGAGCGGGTTTTATTTGTGTAGATGCGGTTTCTAACCGCCGATTTAACCTGCTAAGGCACAATCAGCACTGGGCAAGGGGAAAGGTTAATCACGCGAGTAGTCACACTATCATCCGCTCCTTCTTCAGTCAAGCCTAGCCCCCGACAACCCATAATAATTAAATCAGCCCCGATTTCATCAGCGACATCGCAGATAGTAAAAGCTGGTTTGCCTTGCCTTTCCAGGATTTCGGATTGAATTCCTTGCCCAGAAAATAAAGATTGAGCATTTTCCAGCAGTTTAGCAACTACCTGTGGTGACACCATCGGATCTGCACTAGGCGCGTCTTTTGGTGGTTCTTCTACCACAGATAGCAGCACCAAGCGACTGGCATACTTTTTGACTACGTTGGTAACTACATCAGCAGCTTCCCGCGTTTCCCGGCTTTGATCAATAGGAAATAGTACTGTGTTAAACATTTCTGTCACCTGGGCACCCCTGACTCCGGTAAAATCTGGATGGTTCTACTTTCAAAACAATAACAAAAAGGTAATCAGGAGAGTTTGGTATGTCCAAAAAAAGTTTAGCAAGTTTATCTTCGGCTGATATATCTGGAAAACGTGCCTTAGTGCGGGTTGACTTTAATGTGCCTGTGGATGATCAAGGCAACATTACCGATGATACTCGCATTCGCGCCGCTCTACCAACCATTAAAGATTTGACGCAGAAGGGTGCTAAGGTCATTCTCGCCAGCCATTTTGGACGTCCCAAGGGTGTGGATGACAAATTACGCCTAACTCCGGTTGCCAAGCGTCTCTCGGAGTTACTGGGGCAAGAAGTCATTAAAACTGATGACTCTATTGGTGATGAAGTTGCAGCTAAAGTTGGCGCGTTGCAAAATGGCCAAGTGCTGTTACTAGAAAATGTCCGCTTTTACAAAGAAGAGGAGAAAAACGATCCAGAATTTGCGAAAAAATTGGCAGCTAATGCTGATTTTTATGTAAATGATGCTTTTGGTACTGCACACCGCGCCCATGCTTCTACTGAAGGTGTGACTAAATTCCTTAGTCCTTCTGTGGCTGGATATTTGGTTGAGAAAGAATTGCAATATCTGCAAAACGCCATTGAAAATCCCCAACGTCCTTTGGCAGCAATTATCGGCGGTTCCAAAGTTTCCAGTAAAATTGGCGTGATTGAAACGTTGCTGGAGAAGTGCGACAAGCTGATCATTGGCGGTGGAATGATTTTCACCTTCTACAAAGCTCGTGGTTTGAATGTCGGTAAGTCGTTGGTGGAAGAAGACAAGCTAGAACTAGCGAAGTCTTTGGAAGCTAAGGCTAAAGAACGGGGTGTTGCTTTATTGCTTCCTACAGATGTGGTAGTAGCAGATAACTTTGCCCCAGATGCGAATTCTCAAACCGTTAGCATTGAGAATATCCCAGATGGTTGGATGGGTTTGGATATTGGCCCAGACTCGGTAAAAGTTTTCCAAGACGCCCTTGCAGATACCAAAACGGTAATTTGGAACGGACCGATGGGTGTGTTTGAGTTTGATAAGTTTGCAGTAGGTACAGAAGCGATCGCTAATACCCTCGCCGAAATTAGCAAAACTGGCACAACCACCATTATCGGCGGCGGCGACTCAGTAGCGGCTGTGGAAAAGGTTGGTTTAGCTGACCAAATGAGCCACATTTCCACCGGCGGCGGCGCTAGCTTGGAGTTACTTGAAGGCAAAGTATTGCCTGGAATTGCGGCTTTAGATGATGCTTAAGAAAATTAGCTCTTAAGCTACTGAAAAAATCTCATAGTTTTTGACAATTGTAGTAAGGGTGCGGTATAGCGTACCCTTACTGTATTTATTAGCATTTTTGGCAACCATACTACCAAAATTGTGGAGGTGAAACTGTAATGGCAAGAATTGAAGAAATTTCAGTCAAAAACTATAGGCTTTTGCAAAATATTACCCTAAAAGATATCAAACCTTTTTCCGTTGTGAGCCAGATTTTGTTATTTTTATCCAGCATAGGCAGTTCGCAACCTGTAAACCTTGCAATGCCAACAGTTTGATGAATTCTGGTAAGGCGGTGATTTCATTGGTTTTAGAATCAGTCACGGATGGCTAGAAACCCACGCTTACCAGCAAGCTCGCCAGAGCCAAAAGAGCAAGGCAGAGGGCTTGTCTATGGCGTTGTCTGGCACTACGTCGAGGGTCTGGCAAGTTGACAAAGGCTTTTGTAATAGCTATTTCACAGAAAAGTGAAGTTGTTACTATCAAGTGTGAGATCCACTACCCCCAGCACAACACCGATGATCTCATTTTGCTCTGCTCCCAGTTTATCTAAGAATATTCGTGTGTTGCTTCCAACAACTTGTAGGAGGTAATCTTGTGAAGATCCTTTGAGTTGAATTACATCTTGGCTAGAGTCGAAGTCGTTAATAATAGCCAAGTCCCCAAAACCAGGATTCGTACTGTTGTTATCGTCGTAGAAAACATTTTCAGCGTCCCCCAGCACAAATGTATCTGCCCCAGCCCCGCCAGTCAAGTTATCAATTTCGCCTAATCCAGGTGGAAACGGACTACCAGGAAAAACACCGATGAGGATGTCGTCTCCAGATCCGCCATTGAGTACGTCATTGCCCGGTCCACCTTGTAGGCTATCATTGCCGTCCTCACCATTGAGGATATCATCGCCGAAATTACCGTCTAGCGTGTCATTGCCGGCTCTGGCATTCAGAGTGTTGTTAGCAGTATTAGCAAATAGGAAGTTGTCAAGACTGTTACCTATGCCGGAGATGTTGCTAGTTCCCGTCAGCCTCAGATTCTCTAGATTGACACCCAGCACGTAGGAGATAGAAGACCGGACGATATCTGTACCTGAATTAGCCGCCTCCGTAATCGTGTCACCAGCACCGTCAACAATGTAAGTGTCGTCGCCTGCTCCCCCATTCAAACTGTCACGACCTAAGCCCCCATCAAGTGTGTCATTGCCTTGATTACCAGATAATTGGTTATTTTGGTTGTCGCCAACAATGAAGTCATTTGCATTTGTGCCGATGACGTTATCAAAGTTGACCGCAGTAAATGACAATGTTCCTAAACCAGGAATGTTATTGGCAGCCAAACTTTGGGTTTGCAGATTAACGGTGATAGATACCCCAAGCAAAGATTGGGATGCATCTATGGTGTTGTTGGCAACATTAGCATTAGCAATAATCTTTTCTACTTTAAAGAGTTGGTCTTGCCCCAATTTCCCAGCTTTTTGAATGGTTCCTACACCTGACAAGGTAATGGCTTGACCTAATTGACTGTAGTCTGCGGTATCAATCCCATCTCCACCATCAATGCTGTCGTTACCCTGACTGCCTTTGAAGGTGTCACTGCCTGCACCACCTTTTAGAATGTCGTTTCCTGTGCCCCCATCAAGTGTGTCATTGCCATCTCCACCGCTTAGACTGTCGTTCGCCGTCCCACCTGCAAGGGAATCATTACCAGCCAAACCATTCAAGGTATCGTTACCGGAAATAGTATTGGCATTACCACCACTAGCCCAACCAACTATCGTGTCATTTCCCAAAGTCCCATTTCTCGTATCAAAACCTGTAGTGCCGAAAATAAATGCCATATTATCTCTGGTGAATTTCTCACTAATATGTAAGTTGAGTCTTGGTCAAAGAACTATTTATCAGTTCAATGTAAGTAAGTAGGTGAGAATAAATCAAAGTAGATTAACTAATGTAAAAAATCTTGATATGAGTTCGTAGTGTTCGCGTAGCATCTTGTAGAGAGGGCTACCCTGCGGGGACGCTTCTCTACGAGAGGCTTCGCCAACGCGAACAGCCCTAAAATTAGGACTAAAGTCCTTACTACAAACCTTGAATTATTCACACCGCTCTACTTAGATTACTTGGCATTTGCATAATCAAAGGCAAGAAAACATTAATTATTTGGTTAGGAACTTCTAAAGAAAAAAATATCCAACTATTTATTGTGGGCTGACCTGAAAAGCCCGCCTTTGGTTGCGGGTGAGCAAGACGCCTACTCTACAAAATTAGATAATTTATTTCATGAAAATCCCTTAATTAATTACCGAAATGGTAAGTAATTATGTCAAATATTGGGGTTCTTTTTCCGATTGTTTTTGAACCTACAGCACATTTCATCTGAATGAAGTACACAAGGGCGGGCAGGATGCCCACCCCACAATATTTATCATATTAAGATGTGTACTTACTTTACCTGCAAAGTGCTGTATCTGTAATTATTTAATTATCATGAAGCACAAGGTTACATCAACTACTTTATCAAATCTTTAATATGTTTCTAATCAAATCTTTAATATGTCAATCAATGCAATTGATAATACATTCAATTATTATCTGTGTAAAGTTTAATTAAGTACTTTTGGAAACTACTGATTTGTTTGGTGAACATCGGCTCTGCCGCAAGTCTTGAGGCGGAGCCTCTCAGAATGCGTTCCCAGTCCCCGACTGGGAACGAGACAATCTTAAAAGCTGCTTATAGACTGGCTTTCACATTAAGTTGACACGTATGGGCATTGCCGTGCCCCTACCAAGGTATTTGTATCCCACATTCCGCACTTCAAAATGTAGCATAAAATATTACGCAATTCTTCTCTGATACGAGTAAATAAAAATACTCATAAGGTTTAAGTAAGTTGG
>NZ_JBTYKD010000300.1:0-6396 GCF_054880495.1 Nostoc sp. | reverse complement strand
GAGCGGTGTATCTATATCCCACGATTCGCGATCGCCAATCTCCTCTGGCTAATCTTGATTCTGTGGATTCCATTTCCGGTAGAATCAGCGCTAGAAATCCTTTGTAGACATGGATCATAGTCATTAGTCATTAGTCTTTAGTTATTGATCAACTGCGATCGCACCCCATCCCCCCATCCCCCCATCCCGCAGCGCGATCGCACAAAACAAAACCGCCCCAGCCTTTGCAGGCAGGACGGTTTTATTCATTAACGTCGTCTTCGACTTGTTGTGCCAAGTCACGAAGTCCTTGTTTGATTACTTGCAATTCTTCTGTGAAAGCAGTTTCCAGTTCTGTACTCTCTTTGTATCGCGTCTTAAGTCGGTCTTGATGACCATGCACGTAACCATAAAAGGCTTTCTCTAGCAACTCTAAACGACTTAGCAGTTTCCCAGGAGGGCTGTCTCCGTTCTGGATATTTGCCCCAATGGTATCTCTTTCTTGGATATTGCCCGTATTAGTTCCCCTCTGCCCCTCAAGCCCATAGCCTTTGCTAATTGCATTAATGCTTCCCACTCCTGGTCTGTCAGTCGAATAGTTCTTGTTTTCATTCGATTTATTCACTCTTTTCGCTCCCTTATTTTACGCATATGCAAAAACAAATTGCATATGCAGCGTGACAAAAATACTTTGCATATGCAAACAATATAGCATTGCTTTGCATATGCAAGCAATATTTTCGCTCCCCAACGCCTCACCGTTTGCGTTGCACTCGGAGCCAATCACCCGCGCCTAAACCTTGCGCGGAAACACCCTAAAAATCACCTGGAGCGATCGCGGTAACGAGTTTCTGCGATGTGTTTGTTTTCTCAATGCAGACTTATAACTTACAAAAACAACATGACAATCACAATCCGAGAATTGCTTGCACACCTGAAACACTACCCTCTTGAGACGGCGGTCGTGATCGAAGATGTTGACGATGAAGAATTTGCGATCGTTGATTTTGTCCTTTCAGAAAACGTGCTGACTATCAAGATCGGCCAGAAGGCATACAAGGAAGACGGGGAGGAGGGAGACAGCAAATAAATAGTTTTTAGTAGTACAAAAATACCATTAGTCACATAACAGTCATGCATTGGAAGTCATGCATTGGATTTGGATTTGATACAAAAACACCAGCGTGGGCTGTTGTTAGCTGGCGCTGGTGTTTTTTTCTTTTTAGGGAATTTTGGGAATTTTGGGAATTAAAACTATGACTTACTGTGATCAACTTCGTCCGTGGGCAATTTTTCAGTGTCTGCCCAATGGCCAAAATGTCTGCTTTTATCGATTTCGCACCCGAAGCGATGCCGATGCTTACGTTAGCATTCTCCGCCAGGGGGGTGGAAAATTTCAGGTAGTTTTCGATCACCCAAGCTTACCATAGCTCAAAAGCGATCGCGTTAACGCAAACGCGATCGCCTTTGATTGATTCAAATACTTCAAACGTGAGCAATTAAAAAATAACACAACAGCCAACAATATTTATGAAGATCAAGCTAGTTCATGCATACTTTCTAATTTCCCTCGGTGACTACAGCAATGAGCGCATCGGCTTCACAGTTGAGCTAGAAGCAGAGGAGACGATTGAATCAGTAGTTTCGCAACTCAGACAGCAAGCGATCGCAGCGATTGGCCCAAAATCCGAAGAACTCTACGATAGAAATCGGCGATTAAGAGTAGAGAACCGCGAACTTCAAGAGAGAAATAGCAAGTTTCGCTCCGAATGGGATGCAACAGCAGAATTTTTGAGGGCGCAAGGTATCAAGCCAGAAGCGCCTTCCATGCCTCAATTCCAGAATTTACTCAATGCCGCTAAACCTGAATCACAAGCAGTCACCGCCGAATTCGTTGAGGAGGGCGATCCAGATAATATCCCTTTTGAAGCTGGCAACACGCCCGACGGCTTTTAGTGGCAATTTTTAGCGATCGTACTCTGGTTGAGGGAGTGCGATCGCCACAGATAGATATTTACGTGAAAAAGATCAGCGATAAACAATGACTGAAAACAACATCCCCCAACCAGATCCAGCATGGGATTACTATCTTACCTACCACAAACTACTCAAAGCTAAAGCCCAATTGAATCAATTGATTAATGATATTAAAGAACTTGAATCAGCTTCTGTGGAATCAGATGAGTCGATTAATAAAGATTTGGTTGATTTGATTAGCCTTATAAAAGATACCGAAATCCCAATCGAACCGCCTGATGAATCGTAATTGCGATCGCGCTTGCTTCAACTAGCGCGGGCTACCTGACACAGTGGCCGAAACGACGGGTATATAGCCCGTCGTCGCGGATTGGGTCGCGCAATTCAATTCGCCTTGAGAGGAATTTCTCTCAAGCCGGAGATAGCAGCAGTAGACGAGTTTTTAATTGAGAAATGACCGCAAGGTTTCTTGTCTTCATGAACTCGCTACTGTCGTATATTTCCCCCATATTTGAGCTTCAAAGTGAATTGATGTCAAATCAATTTTAGAAGATTCGCGGCTTGTATGTATGGGTAAATTGTTGCAATAAATCTTCTACCACCGAACCTTGAAAACATGAAAATAGTTGGTTTAGATGTCTGTAAAGACAGTGTTGTATCCTGGGTTTTAGAGTCAGTTCCCAGGAATTTTCGCCAACATTTTAAGGAAAATAAACGGCGTGAACCTGACGAATTAACCTTCAAGGCGAACAAAGAAGGTATCGCCGGACTACTAGCTCTCAAACCAGATGCGGTAATTATGGAACCTACCGGGGTGCATTACTCCTGGATTTGGGCGCACATCTGCCAAGCCGAAGGCATTGAGGTTTTATGGGCTGGGCATCAGGAAGCTGTGCATTACCGAAAAGAACACAAACTACCTGATAAAAATGACCAAGCTGACGCTTTAGCTCTTGCTGCCTACGCTATCGCCCACTGGCAACAGTCAGAATTCTTTCTGGAGTTTGAACCGGGAAAGGTAGCTCTCTTAAGGGAGTACTGGCTCCAGCTTCAATCTGTTAATCGGATGAGAAACCCGGTAGTCAACCGCGCCCGTCAGCAACTTGCTAAAGAATTTCCCGAAGCTGCGCTCAAGGAATCCGACCCAAGTAAATCTGATGGGATGGAGCCATTATGGTGTTGGCTAGCTGGTCGAGAGCGCAATCTCAAGAAAAATAATTTCTACTACGACAAACTTTATGCTCGGTCAATAGCTAAAGCTTATGGGGTAGAAATATCACATTTCAGCCGTCGCCTGGCTAATCATCTGTGTGATTTGCGACATTGGGAAATCGAGCTTGAGGTGCAAATACTGGAAATCTTGGCAGAACCGAAATTTGCACCCTACCGAGCAGTGATGACCAACTTTGGCATCGGCAACCGTCCCCAGGCGTTGCTCATTAGTCAAATTTATCCCTGTACCAAATTTGAATCCTTGGGGCGTTTCAAAAGACGACTTGGTATGGCCAAAGATGAAAATAGCTCTGGAGACAAGGAGACTATGAACACTGGCAACGGCTCCAAGCTGTGCCGCTCTCAACTATATATGTGGATCTTAGATCGAATTGCCCCCCAAAAAGCTAGACCCAAGAACGAAATCGGCGAGAAGCTGGGGAGCTTTTATGACAACAGAAACGCTCAATTTCAAGACAACCCAGAACTGTGGAAAGAGAAAACAATCATCCGACAGCAGGAAAGGGCATTACGAGAATTTAAAGAAAATCTCCAAAAAAGCCTACTGCCAATGATGACAAAGGAGATGGCACCGCAAGTTGAGGCAATGTTGAATTTGACCATGCAAACCATGCAAATCAGCCTCACAGCATCAGCTGAAAAACTCGCCACTGGCGCAAAGTCCCAAGAGGTTAAGCGGGGGTTTGGGAAGTTGGTCATATCCCAAACTGCCGCTTATGGTTGTCGGTTGCTGTTCAAGGAATTAAAAAAAGCAATTCAATAGTAACTTTAAAATACTCCTCTAAATGAACAGAGGAGTATTTTTGTACTAAATAAGCTATCTAAAGTGAAGAAAACAGGAGAAATAAACCTCTAATCTCCAATGTTGAGGCTCAGAACTCCAGTTTTCACCTTCAGAACTCGGAACTTCGACCTTTTAACTCGGAACTTCGACCTTTGAACTTGGAACTTTGACCTTTGAACTTGGAACTTCAACCTCTGAACTCGGAACTCCGAGATCCAAGGGTGAATGATGGTGAGTGAAGGGCGTAGGCGTAGCCCGCACTTCTCTACGAGACGCTGCGCGAACGGCAAGCTCAGTGACCATCGGAGCGATCACTTCCGTAATTACTAGCAGATGGGTAAGGTATAGAGCTTATCCGAGTCACTAAGACTTGAATCTTGTACTCTTACCGCGTATTACTTACTTGCTAATAGAATGTTCAATTGAAAGTGGTTAAGTATACTGAGGAAACTATTTACTCATTTGGGTATTTTAGTAGACATAGGCGATTTACCCAATAGTTTTAACAAAATAAGATGACACAATACGCCCTTGTCGTTGAAATTGCTCAGTATGACAACAGTTTAGGCAGCCTGATTAAACCTACTAATGATCTCGAAAATCTTCGTAGCACAGAAAAATTTTTGCTGGTGGTAGATGAGTTTGAGAAAGTATTTACAATTTGTGCAGATCAGGAAGAACGGCAGAGATTCATTGAACTACTGACTCAGGTAGTAGAGATTCATGATTCGCGGTTAGGAGTTGTGATTACCATGCGCTCGGATTCTTTTGAACCCTGTTTAGATTATCCCTCTGTGACTCACCTGATTCAAACCCAGGCAGGTTTTATGCCACCTTTAACCGGAGTTGATTTAAAGGAGACAATCACCGAACCTACGAAGCTTCAGGGTCATAGTGGTGAAAAAGCACTAGGATTAAAAATTCGCCAAAATCTTAAACAAGAAGCATTCTTGCCTTTGTTGGAGTTTGCCTTAACTAAACTCTGGGAGAAACGCCATCAAAAGAAAGATCAACTCACCCTAGAGGAGTATGAGAAGTTGGGAGGATTAACTGGGGCGTTAAATCTCTATGCAGAAAAGGTTTATCACTACCAAGATTATCAGGAGGAATCTCCAAGCCAAGAACGCAGTAACCAGGAAAAAGAATGGATTAAGCAGATTTTTCTGCGGTTAGTGCGAACAGAAGAGGGAGAAAAGGATACTCAACAGCGCCAACCGAAAGCCACACTATTAAATATTGCAGGTGATGACCTCAATCAACAGCAACAACTCACTGAGTTGCTAGATGGGGAAACGGGATTGATTAAGGGACGCTTGTTGGTTACTCTTAAAGATGAAAAAGGAGAAGCCTGGATTGATTTAGCCCATGCAGCTTTAATTGAAAGTTGGCAGCAGTTTGCCCAGTGGCGACGACAAGACCGAGACTTGCGACGGTTGAGTGATAAATTAGAAGATGCGCGGCGGGAATGGTTGAACAAAAAACCGGATGACAAATATTTGATACAAGGGGGACTGCTGGCAAAAGTCAGGGATAGCTGGCAACAATTGCAGCCCCATTTACAATCACCCCAGGAAGATGAAGCTTTTTACCAGCGCAGTGATGCCCATGAAAAAGACCGCATTGCCGAACTGGAAAGGGCACTCACTGAATCCCAGTTGCGAGAAAAGGCGGCGAGGGTACAAAATTTACTGTCTTTCCAACCCCTAGATAGTCTAGTTTTGGCAATTCAAGCTATGGGTGAGAATCAAGAAAAACTACCCCAACAGATTCTCGCACCCGTTCAGAACAGTTTGAATCGGGTGGTGAATAAAGCAAGAGTCTCTATTCCCTTCCGTGGTCATGAGGATGATGTCAATTCTGTGGCGATCAGCGCCGATGGGCAGACGATTGTGAGTGGTGGTACTGACAGTACAGTGCGGTTGTGGAACCTCCAAGGTCTTCCCTTGGCTGAACCGTTGCGTGGTCATGAGGATAATGTCAATTCTGTGGCGATCAGCGCCGATGGGCAGACGATTGTCAGTGGCGGTGGTGACGGCACGGTGCGGTTGTGGAACTGCCAAGGTCTTCCCTTAGCTGAACCATTGCGTGGTCATCAGGGTGTTGTCTTATCTGTGGCGATCAGCGCCGATGGGCAGACGATTGTCAGTGGCGGTGGTGACGGCACAGTGCGGTTGTGGAACCGCCAAGGTCTTCCCTTATTTAAACCATTGCGTGGTCATCAGGGTTATGTCAATTCTGTGGCGATCAGCGGCGATGGGCAAAGGATTGTCAGTGGCGGTGGTGACGGCACGGTGCGGTTGTGGAACCGCCAAGGTCTTCCCTTAGTTAAACCATTGCGTGGTCATCAGGGTGTTGTCTTATCTGTGGCGATCAGCGCCGATGGGCAGACGATTGTCAGTGGCGGTGATGACCAGACAGTGCAG
>NZ_JBTYKD010000299.1:0-21739 GCF_054880495.1 Nostoc sp. | reverse complement strand
CTCAATTTTGGTCAGAAGGTGTTTCGTTTTTGACCGCTTTACATCCCCTGCCTACGAAGCGTTGAGGCAGGGGTATTACAGCGATTTGATAAAATATGTAAGTTAAATGAAATAGGACTATAAAGAAAATCAATGAGAGCAATCAAAATTATTGTTGAAAAACATAATGACGGTTACGTAGCCTATCCCTTGGGTATCAAGGGGGTTGTAGTTGGCGAAGGTGATAGCTATGAAGAAGCACTAGCTGATGTTAAATCTGCTATGCGCTGCCATATAGAGACATTTGGTCAAGAGGTTTTAGAAGAGGAATCACCAGTACTAGAAGCTTTCGTGGCGGAAGCTGAGGTTCCTATTTAATGGTTAAATTTCCAGTAGACGCACCTAAAGCTAAAGTAATTAAGACATTGGAATTTCTGGGATTTACTGTTATTAGGGAACGAGAGCATATTGTTATGGAACGAGAAAACGAAGATGGAACAAAAACTCCACTGACTATGCCTAACCACTCTCAAATTAAAGGTTCCACGTTGAGATCCATCTGTACTCAAGCGGGTATCTCAAGAGAGGATTTTCTATCTGCTTATAAGCAAATCTAAAAGGCTGCATTCCGTTTTCACCCCAAACACTCTAAAAGATACAGTCACAAATAAATTCTTGAACTAGGCGATCGCATCTCAAAAGACAAGCTTACCAATAGGCGATTCGTGAAAACAAGATGATATGTGATCGCTCTCCAAACTTCGAGTTTTCAGACGAAAACTCGCAGCTAAACCCTTCGCCTTTGATGTTGCCTGGAGTTTTGGTTGCAGCGATCGCACCAATGTATTAATTAACTGCCAACGATCCTCGGCAGATAATCTCAGTGCTTGATCTTCAAGTTCACGTAACGTCATGGTAATGATTTTTAACAAAGAGCGTTGAGTTATCAGAATAAGACGGCTTGCGATCGCATCCCTCTAGACAAGCTTACCAATAGGCGATTCGTGAAAACAAAATGATATGCGATCGCTCTCCAAACTTTGACTTTTAAGCTTAAAAGTCAAAGTTTGGAGAGACTGGGAAAGAATTTCCTAACCCCCAATGCCCAATGCCCCATGCCCAATTAATAATGAGTTGCCGACTTGCGATGATGCACGGCTGTAACGCCATCTTGATTTAGCAATTTGCCACTCTCCACAGTTGCATAAACTAGCCAATGGTCGCCAGATTCCATCCGGTTTTGTACAGAACATTCGAGATATGCTAAGGCATCTGTAAGTATGGGAGAACCGTTTTCGGTTTCTTCAGTGTTGACATCAGCAAATCTGTCTTGTCCTGGCCCGAAGGGTTTAAGAAAGTGTTTCATCAACCCCAAATGATTACCTTCTTTAAGGATGTTAAGGACAAATTTGTTTCCTGTATGTGTCAGTGTTTCTACTGCGCGGTCTTTGGCGACGGCGATAGTTAAACCAGGGGGACTAAAGCTGGCTTGAGACACCCAAGAGGCTAACATGGCACTGGAGCGATCGCCTTCTTTTGCTGTGAGAACACAAAGAGAACCGACAATCCGACCAACTGCTTGTTCTACACTTGTTGCAGGAAGACTTTGCGATCGCACTTTTCGGGTTTTCTTCAGTGTTTGGGCAAAGTCGGTTCCAGCTTCTTCACACAATTGTAAGGTGGCATCGTTGGGTTTGAATTTGACGCGGATGGTGTCAAAACCAAACCGATAGCCGGCATCTTTTAATTTACCTTCGATTAAATCAACCGCTTCCCCACTCCAGCCAAAGGAACCAAAAACACCAGCGAGTTTATTGTTAGTAGCGGTGGATAACACAATTCCTAAAGCTGTTTGTACAGGTGTCGGTGCATGACCGCCGAGAGTAGGTGAACCGATGACAAAGCCAGCAGATTTTTCGACAGCAACCCGGATATCTTCAGGTTCAGTAAATTCACAATTAATCGATTCTACAGCAACACCAGCTTTTGTGATCCCACGAGCGATCGCTTGAGCTAATGTGGCTGTATTTCCGTAAGCTGAAGCATAAATCAACGCTACTGTCAAGTCAGCAGAAGTTTGTTGTTGACTCCATTCCCGATAAGCTTTGGTCAATTCGATTAAGCCATCGCGTACCAAAGGCCCGTGACTATTGGCATACATTCTCACGGGAAAATCGACAAGTTTATCCAGCGCTGTTTCAATTTGACGGGCGTGGGGAGCCATGAGGCAATCAAAATAATAGCGCCGATCTTCGTTATATACTTCCCAGCCTTCATCAAATACCTGATCTCCGCAAACGTGCGCCCCAAATAACTTATCTGTATACAAAATTTCTGTTTGCGGATCGTAGGTGCAAAGTTGATCTGCATAGCGGGGATTGGGGGTGGGAATAAATTGTAAATTATGCCCGTTGCCCAAATCTAGGGTTTCTTCACCCCGCATAACAAGAATTTGCAAATCTAGATTTTCCAGCGCCCCACGTAAATTTATCGCGCCGGGATTTGAACAAACAAAAGTAATTTGCGGGGCAATTTCCAACAAAGCTTTTAAAGTTACAGCGCGGTTAGGATTTACGTGTCCCAAAATCACATAATTTAACTCTTCGACATGGAAACGCTGTTGCAACGCTTCTAAATATATTTGCGTAAAGGTTTCGCCTGGAGGATCGATAATTGCGGTTTGATCGCTTTCGATTAAATAAGAATTAGCAGTTGTACCTTTAGCAAGAGCGTATTCAATTTCAAATCTCAGCCTTGACCAACTGCGCGATCGCAGTATTCTTGTATCTGTAGCTATTGGATAAACTTGAACATCACGGGGTTTATTTTTTAACATGGCGAAAACAATTTTAGATTTTAGATTTTAGATTTTGGATTGTTAATTAAACATCCAAACTATGGATATTAAGTAGGGAGGGCTATACTGAACACTGAACAAATGCTTTATTGAGTGTTTTTGGATTTTGGATTATTAATCTAAAATCCCTTCGGGTTTGGCAGTACCCCAGACGCTCGTTCCGACGCTTGATGACTCGCTAACGCTGCGCTATCGCTATCGCTTGCGCTAACGACGGGAACCGCCATCGCTCTTAGCGTCTCCCCTTCTCCCAAAGGGAGAGGCTAGCGCCAAGGGAGAAGACGGGGGCTACCTCACCAAAATCCAAAATCCAAAATTAGTAGTGGTTTCCGACTTTGCGATGATGCACAGCAGTTAAAGCATCTGGCTTAGAAACCCGTCCGGCGTAGACGGTGCTGTATACTCCCCAATGATCGCCGCAGTCCATTCTACTGACAACTTCGCACTCCATGTAGGCGAGGGCGTCGTTGAGGATGGGGGCACCATTTTGGGCTGGCTGGGTTCTCACACCTTCAAAGCGATCAGCACCAGGTCCGAACCGTTTCAAAAAGTGCTTCATTAATGGTTGGAAATTGCCTTCTTCTAGGACGTTGAGAACAAAGCGATCGCCTACTTGCATGAGTGATTCAATTGCCCGATCTTTGGCTACTGCAATGGAGAATCCCAAGGGTTTAAAGCTGGCTTGATTCACCCACGAGGCTAGCATAGCACTGGAAACATCACCTTTTTTGGCAGTAATAATATATAATCCGCCACTAAGTCTGCCTAGTGCTTTATCTAAGTCTGCACCGAGAGATTTCATGGCTTTGATGCTGCGATCGCGTGTTACCCATTGAGCTAAATCTGTACCCGCCTCTTCACACAACTTGTAAGTGTTTTCTGTGGGTGTTTGTTTAATCCGAATCGCTGGAAAAACCGTTGTCAAACCCAAATTGCGGAATTTACTCACCAAAGGATCTATCGGCTCATCATCGCCACCGCCAGTTTCAAACACGCCGATAGCTTGCTTTTCTTTGGCAGATCCTAAAACTGTACTAAGTGCAGCTTGGATGCTCGCAGCACCAGAAGCCGGAGGTAAACCAACCACCAATCCAGCACAACGGCTAACTAGTTCCCGCAGTTCTTGCAAATCCACTTCCGATCCCAAATCGACAATTTCCACAGCGACACCAGTTTTGCCGATGCCGTTGGCAATTGCTTGAGCAAGGCGATCGCTATATCCGTATTCGGAAACGTAAAATATCCCAACTGCCGTTTCTGCCTTGGTTTGTGTTTGGCTCCAAATGCGGTAACGTCCAGTGAGTTCCTCAACATTATGGGATAATAATGGCCCGTGTCCTGTGGCAATCATCCCGATGGTTTTCAGTTCCGCCATCCGCTTCAAGGCAGACAAAACTGATCGCGCATTCGGCCCCATTAAACAATCGTAATAGTAATGAAAGTCTGCTTCGATCGCCGCCAAGTCTTCATCAAAAGTGCTATCTGAGCAATAGTGTAGCCCAAAGGCATCACAAGTATAGAGAATTTTGGTTTTGTGGTCAAAGCTGAAAATTGTATCCGGCCAATGTAAATTTGGGGCAATCACGAATTCAAATTCATGACCATTGCCCAAATCCAAGCGATCGCCATTTTTCACAATCTGCCGTTTAAATGGCTGATGTAGGAAATCTTCAAGAAATTGAATCGCCACCTTAGAGCCGACAACGGTAATTTCTGGAGCCATTTGCAGCAAATCTTTAACTAAACCACTGTGGTCTGGCTCGGTATGGCTGATAATCAAATAATCAATATCTGTTGGCTTGATTAGTCCGGTAAGCGTATCAAAGTATAGTTGACGAAACTTTTCGTGGGAGGTATCAACTAAAGCAGTCTGCTCCCCACGGATGAGAAACGAGTTATAAGTAGTACCGTTTTGTAGACCAAACTCAATATCGAAGCGATCACGATCCCAATCCAAAGAGCGAATAGCTGTCGTCTCTTGAGCGATTTCCACCTGCTGTATGGTGAGCCGTTTTTCAATTTTTTCGGTGAGCGCTACCATAACTCCCCTCCTTAATACAATGAGTATTTGTTCCTCTAGGTTTATTGTTACACGGCTTGAATGTTAATTTTTATTAAAAAACCGATGACTGACTTAAAAAAGTTAAAAGTGTGAAACCGGAGAGGATTGGGGAGGTGAGGGAGATGAGGCACACAGAGCAAATTTCGCTAGCGTTGGAAATTGGAAATTCTCGGCTGCATTGGGCATTGTTTATTGGCGAGACACTTAACTCAGCTTGGGATACTGACTATATACCTGAGTCTGATACACAACAGTTGGCTGAATGTCAAACTCTGAATGATTTACTAGAGAAAACTTTTCCGCGCAGTCAGCAAGGCGAATCTCTAATAAACACTCTACTCCTCTGCCCTTTCCTCATAGCCTCCGTAGTTCCCAGCCAAACTGCTATTTGGGAAACTTACCCAAATACTCGCGTTATTACCTTAGACCAAGTACCGCTCAAAGACATGTATCCCACATTAGGAATTGACCGCGCTTTAGCTTTGTGGGGTGCGGGAAAAACGTGGGGTTTTCCAATGTTGGTGATTGATGCAGGAACAGCGCTGACTTTTACGGCGGCGGATGCTAATCAATGTCTGATTGGAGGTGCAATTCTGCCAGGAATAGGTTTACAATTTGCAATTCTCAGTCAACAAACAGGACAATTGCCATTAGTAGAAATGCAAAATTTCAGGTTGACACCGCCACGTTTTGCACTCAATACTACAGAGGCTATTCAAAGTGGAGTGATTTATACTCTGTTAGCTGGAATTAAAGATTTTATCGAGGCGTGGTGGGATTTGTTTCCTGATGGGAAGATTGCGATTAAAGGAGGCGATCGCACTTTATTAATTAACTATTTACAAGCCTTATATCCTGAAATCGCAGCGCGTTTGATTGTAGAACCAAATTTAATTTTTTGGGGAATGCGAGAAATAGTAAAACTTCTCTAAGTTAGACACACAGAGGCTTATATAGGACTAGTATTTGATTTTTGAAATGCACGTAGTGGACCCTCTAGGCTAAAATAGTGCATTAGACGTAGGTTGGGTGGAGCGGAGCGCAACCCAACTGATTATCAGGATGTTGGCTTTGGCAAAGCCTCCACCCAACCTACAATTTTTTTACTTAAGAGGATGTTTTAAAAGTCCTCTTGTCGGTAGCAAAACGTTCTAGATCCCCCTAAATCCCCCTTAAAAAGGGGGACTTTGATTCCGGTTCCCCCCTTTTTAAGGGGGGCTAGGGGGGATCAATAAGTCCCTAAAATCACAGGAAACGACTTTTGAAACAACCTCTAAACCCGAAAATTACGAATTACGAATTAGAGGGTCGGAATTCAGCTTTTATCCTCTGGGCAATGGAAGTAGCTTCACGGCGAATCTTCTCAGGGTCAACCGTGAGCATCTGACGTTTTTCCATTAGAACTTGCCCATTTACAATCACAGTATCAACATCTTGGGCATCTGCTGCATAAACCAGATGGGAGATAACATCGTAAAGCGGAAGCAAGTGTGGTTCTTGAAGGTGGACTTGAATTAAGTCTGCTTGAAGTCCCACCTTAATCGCACCAATTTTATCTGATAAGCCGAGTGCTTCTGCACCGCCAAGTGTTGCCATACGCAAAACTGTCTTAGCCGGTACAGCAGTGGGGTCAAGGGTAGTCCCTTTATGGATGAGGGCGGTGAGGCGAATTGCCTTCCACATATCAAGAGTGTTGTTAGACGCCGCTCCATCCGTACCTAAACCAATCTTAACTCCCGCTTTTAGCATCGCTGGAATCGGCGCAAAGCCCGAAGCCAGTTTCAAATTCGAGTCAGGATTGTGAATAACACCAACACCGCGTTTGGCCAGCAGGGCAATTTCACTTGCGTTAGGCCAGACAACGTGTGCGGCAAATACACGCGGCTCCAGGAAGCCGAGATTTTCTAGATGTTTTACTGGGGTTGCATTATAGCGCTGCTGGATATCTTTAACTTCAGTTTGTGTCTCTGCTAGGTGAATCGTCAATGGGACATCGTATTGACGCGCAGCCTGAATAGCCTGTACTAGATGCTCTGGCGAGACGGTGTAGGGAGCATGTGCAGCAATAGCCGGTATTATACGTTCGTTCTTGCCTTTCCAACGTTTCACAAAATTTATCGCCGAGGCAAAGGCATCATCCCATCCCTTGAAGCCAGGGCTAGGAAAATCTATTGACGAGGGCGCAATAATGGCGCGTAAGCCGCATTCATTAACGACTTTGGCAGCGACATCTGGCTTAAAGTACATATCAACAAACGTTGTTGTGCCACCACGTATCATCTCCCAGCAAGCAAGCTGTTCGCCAACGCGGACAAAATTTTCATCAACGAATTTCCCTTCTGCTGGGAAGATGTAATTCTGAAGCCAATTCTGCAACGCTAAATCGTCCGCAAGACCGCGAAACAGAACCATTGCTGAGTGAGAGTGACCATTGACAAGACCCGGCATCAGCACCAGACCCTCGCCTGGGAGCGTCCTGTTGGCTCTGTAAGATGCCATGATTTTGTATTTTGTGTCTACCGCAACAATTTTGCCATCCCTAATGGCGACCGCCCCATTCTCAATGACGGGTTGTGCCTTGTTCATAGTAACGATGAAATCGCTACCCACAATCAGTTCTACTTTTTGCTTCCCTTGAGTGCCTAGATTATAGTTACTCTGAGCAATAACTATCTGACCGAAAAAGACAAACAACGTCGTACAGACAAAAAGAACTAACAGCTGATAGTATTTTGTCAGATGATATTTCACTCTAAAATATCCTTGTTGGATTTTTCTGGTGACTTTATCATCCCTCTAATTGCTACCAATTTCACAATTAAAAATTGTGTTTTATATCAATCTATTTGTAAACATTCTTCACAAGTTAATAATCGTAAATAGCGCTATTTCATAACTCTCATGAGAGAAAATCAAGGGTGAAATCTGAAAATAAAATCCCGAATCTCGATCGCCACAACCCCAGCACAAGATTTTGGTAAATCGTTTGCAGCATGGGCAATCATTTTCAACTCAACCTTCGGCATCAGTTGAGCATAAACTCGACTTTTGGCTAAAGCATTTGGTGTATCTTGGCCACCTTGTAAAATCAAAACTGGGACATCAATCATGTAAAGCTGCTTCTGCACTAATTCCGCCTCAATTTCTGCTTGCCGCCTTTTGAAAAGTAATTGACAACCTATAGGATACGGCAATAGCGCCTGACGCAGCTGCAAATCCTGGGCAATTTTTTCATGCCAACCTAAGATTTTAGTCATAGGAATTAGCGATCGCAACAATTTTACTATTACTGGTGGATAACTCAGTAATCGCCGCATCTTCCGGCAATACTCTTCTTGTCCTGCGATCTCTACGCCCTCTGGTGCTAGCAATACCAGACCATCAATTTTTTCTGGATACTTTAAAGCATAGCTAGCAGCAATCCAACCCCCAAGAGAATGCCCTACTAAATATACTTTTTCTAGCTTGACAGCTTGCAAAAAATCAGCTAAACACTCCACTTGTAAATCTATCGAATGGTGGATATTCGGATTCTCTGATTCACCAAACCCTAACAAATCAGGTGCGAAGCAATGGAAATCTGGTGCAAAAGACTCCATCACAGATAACCATTGACTGCTGTCATTCCAAGCACCATGTAAAAAAATTATCGGAGTTTTTTCACCGACTTCACGCCAGAATATCAGCCCTTGAGAGAGCTTTATCCGGGAGTTACGAAATAGTGTAACCATTTTAATTTAGTTTTAGCACTATAATAGGTGGTCATTAGCATCTGACCAAAAAACAAATAACTAATGACAAAATATTATTATGCCAATGTTGTCAATCCATTCAAGTAGTCTTGCAACTGCCGAGTATGGTCGTGAGACATCAGTCCTGAAGGTAGTAAATTGGGAGAGAAAGCTTGGATTTCCATGACTTCCAAAGTATCTTGAATCTCCATTGTCCCATGCACCTCGGCTTCAACCACAATACAAATTGAATGGATTCTAGGATCGCGGTCTGGTGCGGAATAAACTCCTACCAAACGATTAATTTTCACTAATTCTAGCCCGGTTTCCTCCATCAATTCCCGGCGGACTGTGTTGGGAATATCTTCTCCCCAATCCACCATACCTCCAGGCAATGCCCAAAGACCATCATCACGTCGCCGGATCAGTGCGATCCGACCATCAGGTAAAATTGGAATGATACTAGTGCCAGTAATAGGATGACGAAATATCATACCCAGTACGGTTTGTCCAATACGCCATAAGCTACGTGTGGACTGGACAGCTGCCGGAAAAAAAGCAATAACGTTCAATCTTCAAAATTTTTGTATTTATTGTATTCTATACTTCTTTACCACTTACATAGACTCAACTAATAAAATCTTTATTGAGTTTTGTTTTATACAAAGATGTTTGTGGTTTGAGATTTTATTCTCACGATTTGCGTAGAATATTATTAATTCTAACATCAAGTTTCAATATAAGCACTGTATTCATATATACTTAATATTTATTAAATCAGAAAACTTTTCAATTTACAACTAACATTAGCCTTGCCCAAACCAGCTATCACTAATAGTTTTTCAGTACAGATTCAAAAAATTAATCTGAATAATAAGTTAAAATCCCAAATTCAGAAGAGAAAATTAAGCAGGGTTTGAGACAGCCATCTCATTCTTGATAATATTGATTGGTTTGTTCCAAGAACAACATATACTTAGCTACTTTACATCTATTTAACGTATTTTAATCTAAGAAAAGGTATTTTTCGTCTAGCTGGTGGAGATAATTCTAAATTTTTATTGACAGTACAAGGTTTAATGCGGTAGACTAGTACATTGTTTAAAGCGTATTAATTGCTGCACTAGGCTACAAGTATATCAATAATATTGGTAGCTGATATTGCCTAAGTAATGCCTAATTGCTACTTTTTTGTTCTTTATTAATGAGGTGAACATGGCCAAGCGCCGTAACCCAAAAAAAGAAAAGGCGCTACGGAACCAGGCGTATGCCAGAAAGTTTCGTAAACGGACTACGACCGGAAGAATGCAGAGAAGGTTCCAACAAAGACCACCAAAGAGTGAGGAAGAAGAAGGCGCAGCAGCAGCTGATACTGAATAAGTTGGCTGTCTAAACCCTTGTTATAGCGGTTTCCTAATAAGAATGAGGTACGGCTTAACCTCACCCCGATAAAGCTGTGCTTTATCTTCCCTCTCCTTGTTAAGGAGAGGGGTTGGGGTGGGGTTTTGATATATACTTCATGCACCTGGGAACCACTATATTTGGTTTATTTCGTTTTTAGGGCGCACATTTGTACGCCCTTATTTATTTCTGGGCATTGGGCAATTCAATTTTGGATTTGGGATTGACGATCGCGCCACAAAGAGGAAGCCCCCGTACTCCTGCAAAGAAGCAAGCCGGGCGCAGCGTCTGGTAGAGAGCGTCATTTGGATTAAATTTCAATTCTTTAATCCAAAATCGTTCAACTGAGCTTTCGCGTAGCGTCTCGTAAAGAAGTCGAAGTCTAAAATCTAAAATTCTTACTCCCCACTCCCTCTATTGAGCGATTTGAGTGCGGGCGGCTATGAGTGCTTTGCTGACTTGTACAAAGCCAGTACCACCGTAACTGTTACGGGCTGCCACAACTTGACGGGGGGATATCGCCTCATAAATATCTGCTGCAAATGCCGGATGTATTTGTTGCCACTCTTCCAATTTTAAATCTTTCAGAAGTTTACCTGCGGCAATACTAGTTTTAACCACCTTACCCACAAGGTTGTAAGCTTCTCGGAAGGGGACGCCCCGTGCTGCCAAATAATCTGCTACATCAGTAGCATTAGAAAAATCTTCCGTCACGGCTTGGGCCAAACGCTGGGTACGAAATTCTAAGCCTTCCCTGAGTAAAATTGTCATTGCTTCTAGAGAGGCTTTAATTGTGTTGACACTATCAAATAGACCTTCTTTATCTTCTTGCAGGTCTTTGTTATATGCCAGGGGTAATCCCTTCATAATCACTAACATCGCCTGAAGATGACCGAATACTCGTCCCGTTTTCCCCCGCACCAATTCTGGTACATCGGGGTTTTTCTTTTGGGGCATGATACTGGAACCTGTGGCACAGCTATCTTTGAGGATGACAAAGCGAAATTCTTCAGTTGACCAAAGAATGACTTCTTCTGCAAGGCGGCTGAGGTGAACCATAATCAAGCTAGCAGCAGACAAAAATTCGATCGCAAAATCGCGATCGCTCACTCCATCCAGGCTATTAGCATAAATATCATCAAAATGCAATAGTTTAGCTGTGTAGTGGCGGTCAATGGGGAAAGTCGTTCCCGCTAAAGCACCGCACCCCAAAGGTGAGATATTCACACGGCGAGAAACATCTCCTAAACGTTCCCAGTCGCGTTGCGCCATTTGAAAGTATGCCAGAAGATGGTGAGCTAAACTCAGGGGTTGGGCGCGTTGTAGGTGAGTATAGCCAGGAATCAGGGTTTCAACGTGCTTTTCGGCTATATCTAGTAAAACACCTTGAAATTCTCGCAATTTGCTTTTGATTAGTTGGATTTGGTCACGCAGGTAGAGTCTGGTATCGGTGCCAACTTGGTCATTACGCGATCGCGCCGTATGCAGCTTTTTACCGACATCGCCGACAATTTCTGTCAATCGTCCTTCAACTGCAAAATGTATATCTTCAGCATCGACACCAGGCTGAAATTTCCCCTGGCGGTACTCTTGGCGAACTTGTTCTAAACCGGCAACCAGTTGCTCTCCTTCTTGTTTTGAGATAATGCCAGTGTAAGCAAGCATTTTGGCATGAGCTTGAGAACCAGTGAGGTCATATTCGATTAATTCAATATCAAAACCTATACTGGCATTAAAACGAGCGATCGCCGGATGTAACCCTGATTCAAATCGCGGACTCCAATTTTCTTCTTTGGTCATAAATTATCAAAAGAGTGGAGGGAGAGTTAAGAGTTAAGAATGAGGAGTTATGAGTTCTTCCTCCTAACTCCTAACTTTTAAATTTAACCGTAGCTAGTTAGATTCCGAATCATATAGCCAATGACTAAACCAATCAACAATGCCCACACTTGACCTGTCTGTATAAAGTGACTCCAAGATTTTTGAATCTGACCCATCACGTCTGGGTCGGTAATTGTCTGTGCTAGGGCTGTGAAATTTACAGGCAAATTCCAAAATAACTGAGATATAAAATCGCTGTAGTGGCTCATATTTGGTGCTTAAGAAGTTGGCGGTGGCAAATTTCAGTATCAGTTTATTTAGATTAAATACTGATAATGTACTGAAATATTCGATATAACTTTAATGTCTTAACTCAAGATGCAGCCGATGCCAACCGCAATTTCTCGGCAGTTCGCAAAATTTGCCCTGCCAAAACTGCTGCGCCAAAACCATTATCGATATTGACTACGCCTACTCCCGCAGCACAAGAGTTAAGCATTGTCAATAAAGGTGCTAAACCGCCAAAACTTGCGCCATAACCGATGCTGGTAGGTACGGCAATTACAGGACAACTCGCTAAACCCGCAACAACGCTAGGTAAAGCGCCTTCCATCCCCGCCACGACAATTAACACCGATGCTGACTCAATCAGGTGGCGGTTACTTAATAAACGGTGAATCCCAGCAACGCCAACATCCCAGAGGCGCTGCACGCAAAAACCAGAAAGTTCAGCAGTTACAGCGGCTTCTTCAGCAACAGCTAAATCAGCAGTACCAGCAGAAAGAATACCAATTTCACCTTGGAATTGTGGTTCGATAGTAGGGGGAGCGATCGCACAAATTCGCGCCGATGCATAATATCGCAAACCGCTAACTTTTGATTGCAGTGTGGCATAAACTGCTGGTTCAATGCGAGTCGCCATCACCACCGGGTTGCGGAGGCGCATTACCTCCATAATTTGAGCAATTTGATCGGGAGTTTTACCAGGACCCCAAATCACCTCTGGGAAACCAGTTCTTAGCTGGCGATGGTGGTCAATTTTGGCAAACTCACCTACAGATTCATAAGCTAAGTCTTTGAGTGAGTCTAACGCCGTATCTGGCGTAACTTTACCATTAGCAACCGCTTCCAGGAGCGATCGCAATGTTTTTTCATCCGTCATTAGTAATTAGCCCTTTGTACTTTGCTCTTTGTCATTTATCAGTCGCCCAATGCCCAATGCCCCATAACTAATCAATTACTTTAATTTCATAAATGTTCCAGAATGCACCACCAAGGGCGGAGAATCTGATACCTTCAAAACGATTACGTACAGCTGACAGAGAATAAGCATTAACTAAGTGAACAAACGGTAAATATTCCTGACATAGCTGCTGCGTTTGGGCATAAATTTCTTTACGTTTAGCTTCGTCTAACTCCCTTGCTCCTTTAATATAAAGTTCACCAATTTGTCTTTCCCAAGGAGCTACTTCCCAACCTTGAATTGGCTTTTGTCCGGCTTGGGGTTTCTGATTAAATAGGTGAGATCCACCTTGAGGAGACCAAAGATTAGCACTATCATTTGGTTCTAATCCAGCACCAAATCCAATCAATCCAGTATCAAAGTCTAGGGTGTTAGAAATCTTGTCTGTGTAAGTATTCCATGCCAAGGGTGTGAAATCTACTTGCATACCAATTTTGCTCAAGTCTTGTTTTATTTGCGAACCCATTGCTTCCCGAATCTTATTACCAGCATTTGTAAGCAAGGTGAAGCGAACGCGGTTGCCCTGAGCATCAATTAGCTGACCTTGTTCATTATATTTAAATCCGCCTTTCTTTAACAGTTGCTTCGCTTTTTCTAGATTATAATCGTAGACTTTTAGTCCTTCTTTAGGCGAAAGATAATAGGGACTTTGGACAGCAAGTGGTGAATTTTGTAGTATACCTAAACCGCGAAAAGTGTTGTTAATCATCGTTTGGCGATCAATTGCATAGGCTACTGCTTGCCGAAATTCCACATTATTAAACCAACGTGATTTGACTGGTTCAACTAGTGGCTTACCTTCTCTTTTACCTTGATTCAAATTGAAGAATAGAAAAGTTAGACTAGAATTTGGCCCACCATTGTAGATTTTGAAGTTACTCTGTTTTTCTTGCGCTTTTAGCAAAGAAAAGTATTCTGGTGAAACTACCACATTATCTAACCCACCAGAACGAAATTGCAGTAATGAAGTATCTGTTGATTCCACAATTTGCCAAACGATCCGTTCAATATAAGGCTGGGGATTTCCTTGAGCATCCTTGCGCCAGTAGTAGGGGTTACGCCGAAAAATTATCCGTTGGCTGGTGTCGTAACGCTCTAGTTTATAAGGACCATTAACGATCAATTGATCAGGTGGAGTATCCACACCCCACTTTGTGAGAAATTGTGGTTTTCCCTCGTTATCTTTTGTTTTTACAGATTTTTCGAGGGCATGGGCAGGTAAAATTGCATTTGCCGTAGCACTACTTAGAAAAGGAGCAAAGGGTTCTGGAACAATAAACTCAACTCGCCGATTATCGACTTTTCTCACAGTGGGAAATTTACGTTTTTCGCCAATCTTTAGCGTGTCTCTCACGTCGGTAGGAATCGCTTCGTTGAGGTAAATATCGTTGTAACTAAATAGCACATCATCTACTGTCAATGGTTGCCCGTCAGACCATTTAAGATTGTCACGCAGAGTAAAGACAATTTTTAATTTATCATCGGAAATTTCCCATGATTCTGCTAAACCTGGTTCTATTTTGCCAGTTATAGGGTTTTGATTTGTTAACCCTTCATAAGTCAAACTAAAAATATTTGGTGACTCTTGGCTAAGAGGGTAGTTAAAAGTTTTAGGGTCGCTAAGAATGCTTTCTACTAATTGTGGTACTTGAGTAGCGGTGCTTTTGAAGTTAGCTGGGTTGCAGGCAGTAAGTGTAAGTGCTGTTGCTGAAGTCAGAATTATTGGCAACCAAAAATATTTAATTGCCAGAAATATTTCTTGAAAAGATTTCATAATTTAAATACGCGAGTAGGGTAATCAATTTGATTGATATTGTAGCCAACCAAGGAAGTTTTGGGTTTTATTAAAATACTGAATGCCACTATCTCGTAAAACCTCTATAACTTCACGCTTACCAAATTCTTTAGAATTAGCGCTTAAAAATAATTTATTTTCATTAGTATGTAAGCCAGCATGAAAAATTATACACTCCAAGATTACTCTATCTATAATGTGCTTATCAAAAATTTCTCTATTTAACGTTCCTTGAAAAATACCCGTACTTAATGTAATCATTTCTGATTTGCTGATAAGCTGATTAAAAGCTACATCAAAACGTTCTTTAACTTCGTTATTTCGTTCAAGAAAGCTAGTTCTTGATTGCTCTAAACGAAACAGCAGTAATCGTGCATTATCTGAATTATCTCGCTCTGCTTAATTAATTTGTATATCTAACTTGCGGAGGAAATCTAGATTATATTTTTCTTCTTGTTCCAATGTTGTTAATGATTCTAAAAAACAAATACTTGGCACTGCGATACGTAAAGAAGAGGGTGTATTTTGCAGTAATTCTTGTGCTTGTGAATCTTGCCCTTTAGCAATACTCATTAAGAAATTAGTTTCAACGTAAATTATCACTGCTAATCATTAATAAAGTTGAGTTTTTCCGTCTTCTAGTAGTTGCAATAAACCAATTTCTGTCATTTCCTCTGTGAAAGGTGGTATTGCAGATTTCCAATGATAGGCCAAGTCACGTAGCCAAGCTTCTGTAAGACCTTTAAGGTAAAGACTAAATATCCTTTTGTCGCGGAATTTTGGCTCGTAATGACTAAGCACATCAGCAGTATTAAGACTGATAATCGGCTCTGATAAATTATTGCCATCCCATTTAAAAATCAGAATTTTATTTACATCAACAAGCATAGCAAAGGGAATCGCTATCTTTGCAGCTTGTAAGTAATCAATCAGCCGTAAAATAGCATATTGTTTTGCTTTTGTTTCTTGAAAATTGAATGGTAAACCTTTGACTTCAGCTATGAGAATAATTTGTTCGTCTTTGTCTAAAGCAACAATATCAGGAAAGTCTATATCTTCTATGTTTGTAGCTTGTATGGCTCTAATTTCCCACCAACTTAAGGTTTGTTTTTCCTTATAAATCATTAATTTCTATCCTCGTGAGTCTTGAATATCTTTATCAGAGACTAAAATAAAAGTTACTCCGAAACTACTAGCAAGACAACAGCATAAGCACAGATGCCTTCCTCGCGTCCAACGGGGCCTAATTTTTCGTTGGTGGTAGCTTTGATGCCAATTTGATTCGGTTCTAATTCTAAAACCGCCGCTAGTTTGTCGCGCATGTTGTGAATATGCGGTTTTAATTTTGGACGTTCTGCTACTACCACCGAGTCAATATTTCCGATTTGCCAGCCTTGATCCCGAATTAGTTGATGTACTTGAGTTAATAGTACTAAACTATCTGCTCCCGCCCATTGGCGATCGCTAGGCGGAAAATAATGACCAATATCCCCCAAGGATAATGCCCCAAGCATGGCATCCATAATCGCGTGGGTCAGCACATCAGCGTCACTGTGCCCCAACAAACCCAGTTCATGAGGAATTTGAATTCCCCCTAAAATTAAAGCGCGATCGCTCACTAGTTGGTGAATATCGTAACCGTTACCAATCCGAATTTTTGTCATTTCGAGTCCAATCCCTTAATTCCTCACTTTTTCCTACGTGCATTTAGCCTCCTGCACACCTGAATACTTAACAGTATTTACCCTGGTATTTCTGTTTCCCCCCATGTGATAAGTATTTTACCCACTTATCTGCACTTTTTTTAAATACCTACCCTTGAAAGAGGGAACAAGGAACACAAGGGGGACAAGGAAAATAATCATGCCCAATAAGCTTTTCCCTAGAATCACTCAGGTGACGTTAAAATGAGTCAGTTAAAGAAAAATTATTGCTAAATGTTTACCATCGACTTAAGCATCAAAAACACTGCTTTCCCGATCTCAGTACAACGTAAGTCAACAGAGGATGCCGAGGCTGTCTATCAGCTAATTTTGGCAGCAATGCGTTCTGGGAACCCTGACATTGTGGAACTCAAGTGCGAGGGTAAGACAGAGAAAAAAATTGCTGTCCGCGCTAGTGAAATTTCTGGAGTGCAGATTGTTCAGAAAGATGGTACAGCCATAGGTGGTGCCAGACCACCTGGCTTTTTCGCTGTAGCTGCTGAGTAACCAAGGTTGACAAATGGCTCAAGTGGGCATTGAAGTCAAAGATTTAAATTTCAGCTGGCCGAATGGAGAGAAAGTTATCAAATCTTGCTCTTTAGAAGTACCCAAGGGTGAGTTTTGGATGCTCTTGGGTACAAACGGCAGTGGGAAATCAACGTTACTTAGGCTGCTGGCGGGGCTATTAGCTCCTGAATCTGGCACAATTCGAGTTTTGCACCCCGTTGGCTTTGTCTTCCAAAATCCTGATCATCAACTGGTGATGCCAACGGTTGGTGCTGATGTGGCTTTTGGATTGGTGGAAGAAAAGTTGCCACCTGCTGCCACCAGAGCAAGGGTTGAAGAGGCGCTAGGGGCGGTGAATTTGCTTACCCTCCAACGACGCCCTATCTATGCACTTTCTGGGGGACAGAAGCAGCGAGTAGCGATCGCTGGTGCGATCGCCCGTCGCTGTGAAGTCTTATTATTAGATGAACCCACTGCCTTACTAGATCCAGATAGCCAACTGGATTTAGTTGCTGGTGTCCGTCGCCTTGTCAAAAGTCGAGGTCTTACAGCGCTGTGGGTAACACATCGATTAGACGAGTTAAATTACTGTGACGGCGCTTTATTACTAGAAAAAGGTTCTCTGGTAGATAGGGGTGAAGGCCAACGCCTCAAACAACGTCTGATGGAGTAATGGTGACATACTCCTACACTGACTGCAAGCAGTACAGTGTGGGCTTCTCATCCAATCCAGCTATTGCTTCGGAGGCGATGAGCTTTATTTAGACTGTACGAGATGCCCCTCCGCACAGTTGAACAATACAATAATGTTCAATCCTTTGTACTGTCAGAGTTTTACCTACCCACAGTGGTGACACAAAAGTGTCTGTTACTGGGTAGAACCCCATACTCTGAGTTGTCAAGGTACAGCGTGCAGGAAGCGATTAGCTATTAATTTGATTAAACCTGCACTATTTAAGTATATCATAGTTACGGTGAATTGTCGTAATTATGTCTAGAACAAATAGAGTTGAAACAAGGCTTAACGATAGAGAGTTAGAACTTTTAAAGGAGTTTTCAGAAAAATTAGATATACCGATGTCTGAAGCGCTGAGAACCCTAGTTCAAAGCTTGGCGATTCGTCGCCCACCCCACTCCCTCAACGAGTGACAGTCGTTATTGGTCGGGTGTGGGACTCCTTATCACCCAAAAATTCATCTCATCACCTCCCTCACGGGTAGGTGAGAGGCTTCTTTTTGTTTCGGCTAAATTGTTGAAAACTGAGTAGTAATTATGAATCTTTTCACTCAGCACTCACTAGTCGGAACTGATTTGTGTCGAGATTGCTGACAACCAGACACAAATCTTAATATTCTCCATACCTAACAGCACTGTTTCGGTAAAAAGTACTCACGATTTCCACACCCAGTAAAGGCTCCGCCGTTTAAAGGTGGTCTTTTAACTCAGCACTCTTCATTCTCACCACTACAGAACAAGAACTGCAATGCGCCTTTTAAACAAAGGCGCATTTTTAGTTGGTGTGTCTGTTTTAAATTTGAGTTTTGTGAGGCTGCCGTATTTTTTGTTTTGTGTAGCATAGTGTTACACACAAAGCATCAATTATTATAAAACTTATGAATGAATTTTGTAAACTCTAGAAAATTGTGATTAAAAACCATGTCCCGTTCTTTACTCCAAGCCGTTTTGTTAGTGGACGGCTACAATATCATTGGCGCTTGGCCTTGCCTTAAAAAAACGCGCGATCGCGTTGGACTAGAGGCTGCACGGGGCGAACTTGTGGAAGCGATGACTGGTTATAGTGCGTTTCAAGGTTATGAAACTCAGATAGTCTTTGATGCCCAATATCAGAACTGCGCTAGCAATAAAGAAATTATTACTGAGCTTTTATCAGTTTATTACACTGATTTTGGGCAGACAGCAGATACTTATATCGAAAAATCTTGTGCGTCTTTTCGCCAGCAAATAGCCCAATGTTTGATTTCTCGTGTGATTGTTGCGACATCAGATCGGGCACAGCAGTTGATGATACAGGGGTATGGGGCTGAATGGTTGTCGGCACAGCAACTCTGTGGGGAAGTGGAAGCTACCGTCTGCCGGATGCGACAGAAATATCATACGCGCAAACAATCTAAGAGTAGGTTTTTAGCTAATGCCATTGATGCTAAGGCGCGGCAGCGTCTGACTGAATTACGAATGGGATTATAGTAGATATTAGTATTTTTTAAGAGTCTCTGGTTAAGTTCCTGAATGGATTTTGGCTGCAAAACTTCTATAAATTAAGCATCTAAAAAAAATATTGGCGAAAGTACTTGCCAAATTCTATTTTTAGCCCTAATATTATAAATCGTGAGTGATCCTCAGTAGCTCAGTGGTAGAGCGATCGACTGTTAATCGATTGGTCGCTGGTTCGAATCCAGCCTGGGGAGTTTAATGACTTTGAATTTTAAATATAAAAGCCCAGCGATTAGAAATCGTGGCTACAGAGGCAAAACCTGCCTACGCCGGACTATAGCACAACTGTTTGTTGCTTGTGGAGGCTTCGTCAGTAGACAGCGTATGAAGCAACGTTAAAGCAGAAGTTACTACAGGCAAGGCATAAGTCACTACAGACACAACCGATGTCGCTAACGTCGCAGCTTTGGGCTGTAGTGGCTTTTTATAGCAGTTGAAGTATAGTTCAGAACATAAATTGATCGTAAAATTCCGAGATCAAGACACTTTCAAGCCTATTCCCTATTGCCTTCAACTTAACTATGAAATATCACAGCAACTAAAGGCAGCAAGGCCAAAAGAAAGCCATGCCAATACTGCCAAGTTATCTGAGGTGTTGGTTCTGGTGGCGCTAATAGGGCTTCGATTCTTTGTTCTAAGCGATCTGCACCAGAGGAACCCAATGCAGCACAGCAAATTTCTGATAATACTGGGCTGCTACTAACTACTAATAAAAGTGATTCTGCTAACACCAGAGGATCTACCTGTAATGCGGCATAACCATCAGCACGGAGTTCACGTAAAGATAACAGTTCTTCCCACAAAGGCTCTGTATTCGGCAACCATGCAGTGCAGGAACGCACCCAACCCAGCCAGAAAAACCAGAATGTATCCCTATAATAGTGATGCCCTTGCTCATGGGCTAAGACGCTTTCTAAATGACGTGGTGAGAGAGTTTGAAGTAATCCCTGGCTAATCACTAATTCTGGTTGCCAAAAACCAATTTGACCTGCAAACAACGCGCCCGTTTGCAGTAACCTGGCTCGTTTATCCCCCAAATTCACCAGAGGACAGTTACGGGCAGATTCTACCGACTGCCAACCCTGAAAGGCAAGTTTAATACATAAAATAGCAAAAAATGCCAAATAAATTAATGCTAGTAAATAACTGACTGAGCCTGTATACATCCCGCCCATTTGTCCTTGAGGCCCCATGAACAGCACAGCGATCGCAGTCATGAAAATTAACAAGGGGGGAAAGAGGAACAAAAATAGCGATCGCCCCCATCGCAGACTCCAATTGCCTTGGGGTTGATTCCAAGCGGATCTTAACCACCAAGCAACTGCCAAAGCATTCAAAATCATGATCAGATGCATCATTGTTCCTCCCTGGCTTGGCGTGCAGATTCAATGCGTTTAGCGATCGCGGCTATTTGCTCACTAGCGGCTTCATCTAGGCTATCGGCGAAGGCAGCAACAACATCGGGGTTCCCCACCGCCAGAAATCGCTGTAAATGGTCGTGAGCTTTGATTACATCTGCTTGCTGCTTACTCAACATTGGCCGCCAATAGAATGCTCGCTCTTTCTTGTCACAGGCTAGCCAACCTTTATCAGTGAGGCGACGTAAGACGGTGGTGACAGAAGTATACGCTAATTCGCGGTTAGGATCAGCCAGAATGCGATCGTGTACATCCTTGACTGTGGCTGAACCAAGTTCCCAGATGATATTTAAAATTTCCGCTTCCAACGGGCCTAAAGATAGTTGTTTAGGGCGGTAATCGGGTAAAGGTGCCATAGAGATTTCAATGGGGAATGGGAATGGGGAGTGGGGAATGGGGAGTATCCTTGAAGCTGTAACTTTTTCCCGATTTAGAAGGTTTGTTCTTGTTTTAGATTACAAAATAGTGTAGCAAGTCTAAAAGCATAAAAATGGGCTTTTTAAGTATTTTATTTATTTATTAGGGATTAAGGACTCTTAAGATTTATAGGATTGACGCATTTATAGATCCCCCAACCCCCTTAAAAAGTTGGCTCTTTAAGATTCCCCCCTTTTTAAGGGGAGCCACTGCGGTCTTGGGGTCTCCCCAAGTGGAGCAAGTGGCGTGGGCTAGGGGGGATCAAGCTTTCAATTTTTCAGTGCGTAATACCAATTCACACAAACCCTGATAAGCTGTTATGTATACAACTTGCACAATCAGGGCGGGCAAGACTTCGGCGTGAGCGCTCAGTCGAACGCTGCCCACGCCACAACCATGTTGAAAAAATATTAGTGCAAATTAAAGGCGCAACAGCTTACATATAGATTTCTCGTTGGGGCACAGAAAAAGCTCATTGGTGTCAACTTAAGAAAAAAGTTGCTTTGAGAAGACGTTTTGCCCTCATCCCCTAACCCCTTCTCCCAACTTGGGAGAAGGGGAACTAGAGAATTT